>CAMPAJ010000183.1 GCA_946631805.1 uncultured Eggerthellaceae bacterium | reverse complement strand
CCCGACGACAGCATCCCGGCAAAGCTTGCACGCCATCAACCCCACAAGCGACTGGGAGCTGTGCATCAAACACGCCGAAGAGCTCGGCGCCGGCACGCGCGACTACGAGCTGGTGGAAGTGAAGTAGGGTCGAATACGCAAACTTCTTCACGCATTGACGAGCGAGGAAAAGGGCCAGCGGAGTGATTCATTTCATTTGACTGGCCCTTCATCATACCTATGGGCGCTTCGCGCAACCATCGCCATGCGCAACCGAAACGCCCCACTGCTAGGCAGCATCGTCGCGCACCCGTTCGGCGACGGCCGAATCCAGACCGTCCTGCGCGCCATCCCCGGGAAGCGACAAGTAGCTGCCCAGAGCCATCAGCGCTAGCGCGGCGAGAAAACCGGTCCCCGGCGCCTCGCCGAAGAGAGCCCATGCAACTACCACCCCGATGAACGGACCAACGGCATAGTAAGCGCTCGTCCTTGCAGCGCCAAGACCCCGCTGGGCTGTTACGTAGGCGAGGATGGACAAGCCGTAGCTCGCAAACCCCAAGAGCATGGCCAAAAGCATGGGAATCACGCCAGGCAAGGCAGAACCCCCAAGCAAGGCGACGGCGAGCGCTCCCGCGCCCGACCCCATGCCTTTTATCGCCACGACCAATGCGGGATCGCAATCAGCTATAGAAGCCGTGCAGTTGTTCTCGATTCCCCAACATACACAGGCTCCCAATACGAGAAGCGAGCCTGCCGAAAACGAGAAGCCCGCACCCGGTTCGACGGTAAGCAGCGCGCACGACGCCGTCATAGCCACGATCCCCGCCCAAAGCCGCGGGTTTATGCTCTCCTTGAACACAACGCGCGCAAAAAGCGCCGTGGCCACGATCTCGAAATTGTTCAGCAACGAGACGGTCTCGGAGGCGGAGGTCGCAAGTCCGCCCATGAGCAATAACGGCGCGGCTATGTCGAGCGCCACCATGCCGATAACAAAAGGAATATCCCGCCGCCCCATTGACCGAGATTGAGAATTGAAGCCAATCGCACGGCGTGCACCCAGGAAGGACCACATTCCAACGCCTGCGCCAAGGTACAAGAGCCCCGCCAGAACGCCCGGCTCCACGCGCGCCATCATCACTTTGGAAAGGGGCACGCTCAGCGCATAGAGCGCTGCCGCCGCTACGGCAAGCCCCACGTACTTGAGCTTTCTGCAATCGCCCCCGCCAATCCTCAAAGTTACGCCTCCTGCTAGTTTTGGAACATCCTGTTCTATAATCGAATCCTTGTAGGAATGAAGCAACGAACACGAATCCGAATTCGTTCGCTTCCGAACGAATCGGCCCCATTGTTCGGGAGGCCCTCATGGCAGACAGAAGAATCGCCCGCACCCAAGCAGCGGTCATCGACGCGTTTGAGCAGCTGCTTGACGCCAAGGGCTATGCCCGCATGACAGTGCAAGACATACTCGACGCCGCCGACGTCGGGCGCGCAACCTTCTACTCTCATTTCCAGGGAAAAGAAGGGGTCATGGAGGCGTTCGTGGCAAGCGTCATAGACCATGTCGCAGCTCCTGCGAATGCGGAAGCAACTCACGACTTTACCGGTAAAGGCGGTGCCACATCCCAGGTGGAGCACGCATTGCGCCACGTCTACGAACATGGGCATGCCGTGCGCGCCCTGCTCATGGGAGGCGGGTCCTTCGAGTTCGTCTGCGCGCTGCGCGAAGCCGCATTCGACCGGCTCCGCCAAACCACGGCAAACGATTACGAAGCGCGGTTCCTCGCAGGCGCCTTGGTGGAAACCGTAATCTGGTGGGCGGAATCCGGCTTTGCCAAAGACCCGCGCAGACTCGCGGAATCGTATGTCGCACTCGCCGAAAACGCACGCAAAAGCATGTAGCCTACTTGCGTGCGCCACGTCGGTAACGTGAGAGCCCGTCATAGCGGGTTTGCTTGTGCAAACCTCCGCGCAGGCCGTCATGTATAATCTGAACACTGCAAACGGGATGGGAGGCGAAGCATGTCGGAAAAAGACGACGTTGAGTTCGGCGCAGAAGACAGCGCGATTCCCGAAGAATCAGAAACGCCCCTGAATCACGACGTCTTCAGCCAAGACGAAACCGCTCACGAAACCGCCGAAAGCGACACCAGCGCCGCGAGCCATGACGACGAAGCCCCCGACGAGGAGGCCTCGAACGACGATGCCCCAAGCGAGAAAACCCCTGTCGAAGCGCAAAGCGTCGCACTGGCGGCGAGCGCCGCTTCCAGCACGAGCCAGGCCCTCGCGCACCGGGACGAGATCGACTCCATAACCCTGGAGCCGATTTCCGAACTTGACCCCGACCCCGAAGGGCTCATCGCGATCAAGAACCTAGAGGCGCGACGAAAGCGCGCCAAGCGCAAGCGCATAATAAAAATTGCGGCTACCTGCGCGGTCGCAGCGCTTGCGATTGCGGGCTTCGCGATTTCCAACGCCGTGAGCAAGGCTGCCGAAGAGGCGGCTCGGGTACCCGAGACCGCCGTCATCACACGCGGGGACCTTACGCAGACCGTACAGGTCACAGGCACCCTCAACCCGCAAACCCAAGTCGCCGTCACCCCCGAGGTGTCGGGTATCATCCAAGAAGTTCTCGTCACGGAAGGGCAGCATGTGGAACAGGGCGACACATTGTTCGTCCTTAAAAACACCGAACTCGAAAAAGCCGTCGCCGATGCACAGTCGGCCGTCAACAAAGCCGCGCATGGCGTGGATACCGCTCAGGCTGGCGTGGCAAACGCCGAGCAGGCATACAACGATGCCCAGAACGCTGCCGCAAATGCAGCGGCCGAGCAGCAATACGCCTACGAACGCGCGCAGTCCGAAGCGACCGACGCGTACAACAGCGCGCTCGAGGAGGCGCTTGACGCCATCCCCGATTCGGCGACGCAGGACGAGCGCTCCAGGCTCTATGACCAGGCACGTCAAATCGCCCAAGCCGCTTACGATTCCGTGATGGCCGCAAGTGGCGCCACCTCGTCGGGCGGCGGCACCACGGTCAATACCGCGGAATTGCAATCGGCGATTGACGCAGCGTATTCCGAAGTCACGAGCGCCCAGGACACGCTGGCAGACGCACAGCGCTCGTACGACTACGCGCTCCAGGAAGCCGACAAGCGCAATGTCAAGACGCCTTCGGCAGGTACAGTCATGGCGGTCAACGCCGTGGCGGGGACGGCCGTAGGCGGTGCCTCGGGCGGCACGAAGGAAGCCGAAGGCCCTCTGGCATACGTGTCGGATCTTTCCTCGCTCGGCGTCGACGTCGAAATCAACGAGGTCGATATAGCGGAAGTAAATCCAGGCCAGCGGACGACGGTCACGTTCCCTGCGATTCCCGACTTGACGCTCGAAGGCGAGGTCACCTCTGTTGCATCGATGGCATCAAGCGCAGGAGGCGAATCCTCGAACGGCGGCGGCATCGTGACGTTCAAGGTCACGACCATCATCAAGTCAACTGACGAAAGGTTAAAACCGGGCATGAGCGCCAACGTCGGCATCATCACGAAAAAAGTGCCCGACGTGCTCATAGCGCCGGCAAACGCAGTTGTGGAAAACGAATCGGGTGCTCACGTGTTTGTCGTGGCCGACCCCGAGACCAACGAAACAGAGCAGCGCGACGTCACCGTCCAAGACCGCACGAACTCCGAAGTTGCCATCAAGGGCGTGCAGGAAGGCGAAGTGGTACTCGCCAGCCAGCCGACCGACGATGCTTCGGAAACGGACGACATGAGCTTGTAACCACCCGTAAGCGATTGAGGAAAACGAGCGCAAAGCGAGCTATGGCCATTCCCGTCATCGACATACGAAACGTGCACCGCATATACGAGTCGCCTGCCGGCTACATGCACGCCCTGAAAGGCGTGACGCTTCAAGTGGCGCGCGGCGAGATGCTGTGCATCATGGGCCCGTCGGGCTCGGGCAAGTCAACGCTCATGAACACGCTCGGCTGCCTCGATACGCCAACGTCGGGCACATACAAGCTCGAGGGCATCGACGTTTCGACGCTCACCGACGACGAGCTGGCCGAACTGCGCGCGACGCGTCTGGGCTTCGTCTTCCAGAGCTTCAACTTGCTACCGAAGGCAACCGTGCTCAGAAACGTTGAGCTCCCGCTCGTGTACACGAACGTGCCGCGCGCAAGTCGTCGCAAGCTCGCCGAAAAAGCGCTTGCCGCCGTCGGTCTGCCCAAGGAGTTTTTCGTGCATCGCTCCAACGAGCTCTCCGGCGGGCAGATGCAGCGCGTCGCAATCGCGCGCGCCCTGGTCAACGACCCAGCCGTCATACTGTGCGACGAGCCGACAGGTAACCTGGATTCCGCGACGAGCCAGATGGTCATGCGGACCTTCACCCGATTGCGCGACGAGGGCAACACCATCGTCATGATCACGCACGATCCCGAAGTGGCAGCTTGGGCGGACCGCATCATGCACATCCGAGACGGCAAGCTGATCACCGACGAAGAGGAGCGCC
>CAMPAJ010000182.1 GCA_946631805.1 uncultured Eggerthellaceae bacterium | reverse complement strand
GCCACAACGGGAGCCGTTGCGTCATAGGCGTCAACAGCCAGAGGATGCAACTCGCCGACCCAGCCGATCGAAGTGCCGCCCGAAAGCATCTCGGCCGCACGCCCCGGTTGCAGATGCGGAGCATCCTCGGCAGATAGCGCCTTGAAACGCACCTTCGGCAGCGCCAGCTCGCGTGCGAGGCTCTCGAGAACGCCCTTGCCATCGAAGAAATCGAACGCCGCCGGCGCAGCATTCCAAGACGGATCGGCCAGAGCGCCCGCAAGTACGCCTGCGAGCTTCTCCTTCTCCTTGGGCTGCTTGCGGCCCTCGTGCGCGAAGAACACCTTGCCCGTTTCGTAGAGCTGGACGTTCTTGACGCCATGAGCCTGATTGTAGGCTACGGAATGCAGCAAGCCGGGGATGATGGTCTGGCGCATAATGGATTGCTCGGCGTTCATCGGGTTGATGAGCTCGACGGGCAAGCCCAAGGCATCGGTGTTGACCCGCAGCTTTTGCAAATCGGCAGGATCGGTAAACGAGTACGTCGTCGTCTCGCTCAAGCCGCAGGCCGTCATGGTGCGGTTGACCTTGCGGGCCAAAAGCTGCGCATCAGTCAATGCGCCCACGCGGTTGGGGCTAGCCGGCAGTGTCGGCTCGACGAGGTCCATGCCCCACAGGCGCAGCACCTCTTCGTACAGGTCGATTTCGCGCTCGAGGTCGGGGCGGCACGTCGGCGCCACGACGCTCAAGATATCTGCATCGTCGGTATCGGCCACCTCGCAATCAAGGCGCTCCAGGATGTCGACGATATCGGCGCGCGGTACGTCAACGCCCATCATCTGGCAGAAGCGCGGGATGCGGAACCTCAATTGGACAGGCGACGTCGGCGCGGGATACACGTCGATAACGCCCGGGCAAACGCGTCCGCCCGAAACCTCGGCGAGCAACGCCGCCGCGGCAGCCGAGTAGTCGACGATGGGATTGTCGTCTACACCACGCTCGTAACGCATGGAGGATTCGCTGATGAGACCGAGGTTACGGCTTGTGCGGCTCGTGCGCCCGTGCTCGAACGTCGCCGCCTCCAGCAGGACCGTCGTAGATTCGTCGGTAATCTCGGATTCCAATCCGCCCATCACGCCCGCGAGGCACACCGCGTTTTCGGGGGTCGCGATGACGGTCATGTCGCTGGTAAGGTCGCGCTCTTCCCCATCGAGCGTCGTGAACTTCTCGCCGTCAGCAGCCGCGCGCACGATGACGTGGGCCTTGCCGTCGGCGCCGACGAGCTTGTCGTAATCGAACGCATGCAGCGGCTGGCCGTACAGGAACAAAATGTAGTTCGTCACGTCGACCACGTTGTTTATGGACCGAGCACCGGCTGCGATGACGCGCTCCGCCAGCCAATCGGGGCTCGGGCCGATTTTCACGTCTTTGATAACGCGAGCGGTGTAGCGCGCGCAGCGCTCGGGATCTTCGATCTCGACCGTGGCAAGCTCGTCAACGCTCGGCAAGCTCGCATCTTCCTCGAGCTCGTAAACGGGAAGGGTCACGTCCTGTCGATACATGGCGCCGACCTCGCGCGCCATGCCCACCATGCTCAGGCAGTCGGGGCGATTCGGGGTAATCTCCAAATCGAGCACCGTATCGGATAGTTTCATATAGTCGGCAAACGGCACGCCCACCGGGGCATCCTCGGGCAAAATCATGATGCCGTCATGATCGCTGCCAAGGCCCAGCTCGCGCGCAGAGCAATTCATGCCCATGCTCGTGACGCCACGGAGCTTGGATTTCTTAATGGTAAAGTCCCCGGGCAGCGTCGCGCCGATCATCGCCGTGACGATGTGGTCGCCCTCGTTGAAGTTCTGCGCACCGCACACGATCTGCAACGGTTCGGGATTGCCGTCTGCATCAACGTTGTTCTGCCCGACATCAACCTTGCAAACCCACATGTGATCGGAATCGGGATGCGGTTCCTTGCTCACCACCTGCGCAGTAACCACGTGGTCGAACGCCGCGCCCGTTTTCTCGACGCCTTCAACGCCGGTGCCGGTCAAATCGAGCCTATCGCAGAACGCCTTGAGGTCGCCCGGCACGTCAACGTATTCGTTAAGCCATTTCAAACTTACTTTCATGTTCCCCTCCTAGAACTGACGCAGGAAACGCATGTCGCCCTGTAGCAGCAAGCGCAAGTCGGGGACGTTGTACTTCAGGCAGGCAACGCGCTCGACGCCGACGCCGAACGCAAAGCCGGAATACACTTCGGGGTCGATGCCCGACATCTCGAGCACATTTGGATCAACCATTCCGCAGCCCAGAATCTCGAGCCAGCCCGTGCCCTTGCACATGCGGCATCCCTCGCCATGGCAAACGCCGCACGAGACGTCGACCTCGGCCGACGGCTCCGTGAAGGGGAAATAATGCGCGCGGAAGCGCGTTTTGCGCTCGGGTCCGAATACAGCCTTGCAGAAATAGTCGAGCGTGCCCTTGAGGTCGCCAAACGTGATGCCCTTGTCGACCACGAGACCCTCGATCTGCGTGAACTGGGGAAGGTGGCTCGGATCGGCCACATCGCGGCGATACACCTTGCCGGGCGCCACGACGTAGATGGGCAACTCCTGGTCTTCCATGCAGTGCACTTGCACGCCGCTGGTCTGCGTGCGGAGCAGCACATCGCTTTCGCCGCGCACGGCCGCTTCGTCGCCCGACAAGTCGCGCACATAGAACGTGTCCTGCATAGAGCGGCTGGGATGATCGGCCGGGGCGTTGAGCGCCGTGAAATTATAGTAGTCGGTCTCGACTTCGGGACCCGTGGCCACCGTGTAGCCAAGGCCCAGGAACACATCGCAGACCTCTTCCGAAACCCGGTTAATCAAATGGCGCGTACCGAGCAGCTGCGAGCGTCCGGGCAGCGTAACATCGATGGCAGCGGCGCTCATGCTTGCCTCGAGCTCGGCGCTGGCCAGCTCCTTCTTGCGAGACTCCAAAGCTGCCTCAACGATGTTGCGCACCTCGTTGACCGTCTTGCCAACGGTCGCGCGCTCTTCTTTGGGCACTTGGCCCATGTTGCGCAGGTACGCCGTAAGCGTGCCCGACTTGCCGACAACCCTCACGCGCACTTCGTCGAGCGAGGCCGTATCGGCCGCCCCCTCGATTGCGGCGAGCGTCTCGGCGCGCAACGCATCCAGTTCTTCAACTATTGCCATGTTTCGCCTTTCGCATGCGCAAAACCGACCCGCCTATAGCACAGCCCCAAGAAACGGGAAGCATCCTGAGCCCATCGCGGTTTTGCCTCGTCACGTGAATTTCACACAAACGATGAGTATAGCGCTTCACATGCGCAAACGACGTTTTCCGTAACGGGGGTTCACAATATGTATGCAAGGCACCTACCGAAATGGCGAACGTGGAGCCCCGAAAAGTTCAGGAGATTACGCAGACCAAACGCACAAAGACCTTGGTCGCTCCCATGCAAACCCGATGGGTTCGGTATACTTTACCCATCGAGAGAGTGAGGTACCTCATGCAATACTGCGAATTCAAGGGTAAAAAACTATCGTCGTTGGGCTTTGGAGCCATGCGCTTGCCCGTCATAGACGGCGACGACAATCGCGTCGACGAGCCGGCGGCAATCGACATGGTCGACTACGCCTACGACCATGGCATCAACTATTTCGACACCGCCTGGGGCTACCATGGCGGCAATTCGGAGCGCGTGCTCGGCAAAGCGCTTTCCCGCTACGAGCGCAGCACGTATTACCTGGCCGACAAATTCCCAGGATACGATACGTCCAATTTTGGCAAGCACGAGCAGATTTTCGCGGAACAGCTCGAGCGTTGCGGCGTGGACCATTTCGATTTTTACCTGATGCACAATGTGTGCGAACTCAACATCGAGCAGTACCTCGACGACGAAAAGTACGGCACCGTCTCGTATTTCGTCGAGCAGGTACGCGCAGGGCGCATCAAGCACTTGGGCTTTTCGTCACACGGAAACTTCGACACGTTCAAGCGATTCATCGATGCATACGGCGACGTTATGGAGTTCTGTCAAATCCAGCTCAACTATATGGACTGGGAATTCCAGAACGCCCGCGCAAAGGTCGAGCTTCTTAACGAGCTCGGCATCGGCATCTGGGTCATGGAACCGCTGCGTGGCGGCATTCTCGTTCCCCTGAGCGACGAGAACATGGAGCCGTTGCGTGCCTTGCGCCCGAACGCCAACGACGTGGAATGGGCGTTCTCGTTCGTACGCGACGTAGAAGGCGTGGACGTCATTTTGTCCGGCATGTCGAACGCCGAGCAGCTGCGCGAAAACGTCGAGCTGTTCGAGCGCGAAAGCACGTTGTCCGCCGCTGAGCGCGATGCACTGTTTGCTCTGGGCCGAAAGCTTGCCAGCGCGAAGGGCGTGCCGTGCACGTCGTGCCATTACTGCGTGTCGCACTGCCCGCAGGATTTGGACATCCCCCGCTTGCTCGAGTTGTACAACGAGCACCTGTCGCGCCCCGATTTCGCATTCATCGCCCCC
>CAMPAJ010000181.1 GCA_946631805.1 uncultured Eggerthellaceae bacterium | reverse complement strand
CGCATCCGTTATAACGTCGAGCGAGCGTCCGCGCGATGCCATGAAATCGACTTCGCTGAACAGTTCGAGCTTTGAGGCGAACGAGCCACCCGGCTTACGTGCGCCTTTGGCTACGGCACGCGCAAGCTCGCCTGTTCGCGTGACGAAGGTGACTATGAGGTCTTTTTCGCCAAGCTTCGTCTTGCGCAGCACGATGCCTGTGGACTTGTAGGTTTGGGTGGCGGGCATGCGCTCTACATGTCAACGACTTCGTTGTCGTCGTTGAACGTTATGGTTCCGCTCACGGTCTCGGAATCGGGGTTCATGATCCCCATGCCGAACACGTAACGCTGCTCGTGGCCGGTAATCGTGTACGAAACGGTGTCATCGCCCTCGTACGCGACCGAATCGAGCGAATCGACGACGTACTCCGCGCCGTTAACCTCGACCGTAGAACCGGGCGAAAGCATTTCTGAAGCCAAGTCCTCGAGTTCGGCGCCACGTGCCTGCGTGATCTGGATCACAACGTAGGTATCCTTCGTCACCTCGGTACCCGCTGCGGGCTCGGACCCGATAATCGTTCCTTCCGGATAATCATCGGTGCTGATGTAGACCACGTCGTATCCCAGGCCGGCCTTTGTAATGGCGTCAACGGCATCATCCCAGGACAAGTTCGTCACATCGGGTACCGTGTAGGACTGCGCTATGGTGAGCGTGACTTCGGCGGAGCTTATCGAGCGCGAACCAGCCTTTGGGCTCACGGCGATGACCGTGCCTTTGGGCTTGTCGGAGTTCTGCTTCTTTATCTTCACGTTCTCGTAGCCCTCTTCGGCAAGGATTGTTTCCGCTTCTTCCTGCTTCTTTCCTTCTACGTCGGGAATCGTGCGGGCGGTTGCGATATTAATGACTATTTCGGAACCCTCTTCGGCGCGGTTGCCCGAAGATGGGTCCATGAGCAGCACGAGGCCTTCGGTATCATCGGATTTGACTTGCTCGGACCTCGTTTTGAATCCGGCATCCGCCAAGATGCTGCGCGCATCCGCTTCGGTCATGCCCACGACGTCGGGTATGATCTTGCCTCCCCAGAGCCCGAGCTGGTACGTGCCGAAAACGCATGCCGCTGCCACAACGGCCAGCACGGCGATTACGATTCCGACGGTTTTGCCATGCTTCTTGGGCTCTGCCGTGTTCGTCGCCAGGTAATCGTGGCTCTGCTGAGCTTCTTCGCTATCTACGCGCGGCATCTGCATGGTTCCGCCATCGCGGAATGCGGGCTCGGGCGGTTTGTAGTTAGCGTCGACGAGGCGTTCCTCGTATTCGTCGGAGTGTCGGTCGAAGCCGCTGAGGTCGGTGGTCCTACGCGGGCTCACGGGCAGGGGGATATCCTCGTCGCCGAACACGAGCTTGTCGACGTTGCTCGCTTGCTCGATGGAATCGGTTCGCTCCGATTCGACGGGCTGGTAGAGCTCGTAATCGGTTTCGATGGAAGTATCGTCTTGCGATGGGTCGTCGATAAGGGATGGTGCCTCGCCATCGTCGTTAGCCCCGGCATCCTCTTCGTCGCCAGCGATTGAATAGCGGGTGTCCTGCGCATCGGTGGTGGCTTCATCCAGGGCCACCCCATCGGACTCTAAGGACGAACCCTCGCTCACGGCCTGCATCTGGACATCGTCATCATCAAAATCTTCGACGAGCGGTTCTTCATCCGCGGCAGTGTCGTCCAACGTGTTTTCGGAGGGCGTATCATCCCCGGTTTCTTCGGCATCATGAAGCGCACAACCGCATTGGTCGCAGAATCTTGCTTCTTCACGGTTTTCAGCCTGGCACTTCGGACACAACATCTAATCTCCCCTTAATCAACGTATCGCGATATATTGTATCCAAAACAAATATAAAGGTTCAGGTCGTAAAACAACACCACAGAGTCCCGACACAGAGCCGCGCCGTGTGTATGCAGGCCCGTACCCAGCAGCTTATATCAGGAGGCGGGCGAAAAGCCGACGCGAGCAGTTGCGCTACGCGCCTTCCCCGTACCCGAACCTGCGAATCTGCGTCGCATCGCGACGCCAGTTCTTTTTTACCTTTACCGACAAGTCCAGGTACACGCGCGTGCCGAGTATGCGCTCGAGGTCCGTGCGCGCTTCGCTTCCAATACGCTTAATGGCTTGGCCGCCCTTCCCGATTATCATTCCCTTTTGGCTATCATGCTCGGTGTAAATGACGGCCCTTATGTTATGGAGGTCCTTCTTTTTGCTATAGCGCAGTTCCTCGGTCTGCACGCCGATTGCATGAGGTATCTCGTCGCGGAAGCTTCGGAGTATTTTCTCGCGTATGAACTCGGCGATGATGACTTCGAGCGGTTGGTCGGTTTCCATATCGGATGGAAACCACTGAGGCCCTTCGGGCAGGAGCTCAACGACGGCATCAACGAATCCCTGCACGTTCGTGCCTTCTGTGGCTGAGCAGGGAACCACGAGGTCCCAATCGGCGAGCTTGCGTGCGAGCTCCGTCTGCTCGGCAAGCTGTTCCTCGCTTACAAGGTCGGTTTTGGACAGAACGAGGATTTTCGGCGTTTTGATCCGCTCGAGCTGGTTGGCAACCCATTCGTCACCCGTGCCGACCGGGGCGGAGGAATCTACGAGCATCGCAACGACGTCGACGTCTTCCAAAGCTTTTAGCGCCGATGTGTTAAGCTCCTCGCCCAAAGCGTCATGGGGTTTGTGGATACCGGGGGTGTCGACGAGCACGAGTTGGTACGCGTCGGTCGTGCGGACGGCCCTAAACCGATGCCGCGTTGTTTGGGCCGTGCTCGATGTTATGGCGATTTTCTTTCCCATAATTGCATTGAGCAGCGTCGACTTTCCTGCATTCGGACGGCCCACCAGCGTGACGAACCCGCTTTTGAACCCTCCAAAATCATAGCTGAAACCTTGTGACATCCTTATCTCCGTCCTGCCGGTGAGTACCGGTTCGCCCACTCGTTTAGCGCGCCGAGCCACACGGTCGCATATCCCATAGCGCGTACCTGCACATGTTACCCAAAGAAAAGACCCAGTATCTTCGGTAGAAAAACAAAAGCGGCGACGCACAGCGTTGCAATCGAGGCGATCAGGACGCCGCCTGCAGCGCAGTCCTTCGCGCGCCGTGCGAGATCGTGGTATTCAGGCGATGCGAGGTCGACGACCGCCTCGATTGACGTGTTCACGCATTCGCCGCATAGAACGACGCCGATGCACAGCGCTATGACAGCCCATTGCGTCAGGTCTATCGAGAAGGCGACGCCCAGGATGACGGCCGCAACGCCAAAGCCCATTTCTATCCTGAAATTACGCTCCTTGGAAGCCTGTACGATTCCCCACCATGCATTCTTGAATGCGCTGATCAACGTTTGACGAGCCATTGCTAGCCCTCTACCGCACTGCGCTTGAACGGACGTCCCCAGAATTTGGTGAGCAGCTCCTTTTCGCGCGCCTCCATGATTTCGGCCTCATCGTCCTGCATGTGGTCGTACCCGCATAGATGCAGCAAGCCGTGCGTTATGAGCAAGCTCATTTCGTCAGCGAACGAGAGCCCGAATTCAGGTGCCTGACGTTCGGCGACATCAGGCGCGATTACGATGTCCCCGAGTTCGAAGCTCATCCCCTCGACAACCGGGATGTCGCCGTCTTCGTAACCGTCGCACTCGAAGGACAAGACGTCGGTCGGGCGGTCGACGTCGCGGTAGTCGCGGTTGAGTTCCCAAATTGCGTCGTCGTCGACGAAGTTTATGGACACCTCGGTATCCTCTGGCTTGTTCTCCTCGGTTATGACGAGCCGGGCAAGCTGCTCGATGTCGAGCAGGGACCTGACGGCCTCTTCGCGGTACTCATAGTTAATCGGTATCTCCATCGCGTTACTCCCCCTTGCTCTCGTATGCAGCCACAATGCGGGCAACAAGTGAGTTGCGCACGACGTCTGCGCCCTTTAGTTCCACAAATGCGATCTCGTCGATTCCAGCTAGCTTTTCCCGTGCGCTCTTGAGGCCGGCAGGACCCCGCGGGTTATCGGATTGCGACTCGTCGCCCGTTATGACCATCTTCGACCCAAAACCCAAGCGCGTCAAAAACATCTTCATCTGGTCAGGGGTCGTGTTCTGCGCCTCGTCGAGTATGACGAAGCTGTCGTTGAACGTTCGCCCGCGCATGAACGCAAGCGGCGTTATCTCGATGGTGCCATCCTCGAGCATGCGCGTTGCCCTCGAGGCGTCGATCATCTCGAACAGCGCATCGTAGAGCGGCCTGATGTAGGGGTCCACCTTTTCCATCATCGTGCCAGGAAGAAAGCCGAGGCTCTCCCCTGCTTCGACTATCGGGCGCGTGAGCACGATGCGGCTTACCTCCTTGCGTTGCAAGGCGGCAATTGCCATGGCGCAAGTGAGGAATGTTTTTCCCGTGCCCGCAGGTCCAAGCCCGAACGTGACGGTATTCGAGCGAATGGCATCCACGAAACGCTTTTGGCCAGCGGTCTTTGGCCTTATAGCCTTTCCGCGGTGCGTG
>CAMPAJ010000180.1 GCA_946631805.1 uncultured Eggerthellaceae bacterium | reverse complement strand
CATTCGCTTCAACGCGCATCTCGAAAAGCTTCTGCGTTTCGTGGGGCAGGAAGCTGCTCCGGCAACGGCGGCATTCGAGATAGCGGAACCCTGCGTGGGACCTGATGCCGTCGCCCTAGTAGAACGGGCGCTCGAGGCGGGCCAACGCGTGGCCGTTTCGGTCTTGCAGCCGGCCCAAGAGTCGTTGTTCGGCAGCGAAGTCACGCTCGGCGTGGCCGTTGCAGCCGGGGATGATGCCGAGGATGGGGCCGAGCTCGAAGAAGAATCCATGAGCGTGGCGGTTCTGGAGGGCGAGGAAGCTTTGGAGCAGCTTGCCCATATCGTTGCCGAGGGCTCGTTTGCGTCCCATGACGTCAAAGCCATCATCCACCAAGTGTTCCCGCGCGATTCTGCGAAGGAAGCGCTCGTGGCGGAAGCTGATGTAATTGGCGTTGACGCTTTTGACGTTTCACTTGCGGCTTATGTGCTCAACTCGTCGGCTGGAAAGTATCCGCTCGACGCGCTGAGCGCGCAATACCTTGGGTTTGATGTGCCAGCCGCCAAGGACGACGCGCATATGGCTGCCGCGCAGGCCCAGGCGGTGCTCATGTTGGCCGACGTTCTTGAAGCAAAGCTCGAAGCCGAAGACGAAAACGGCGTGTACAGCTCGATCGACATGCCGCTCGTGGGCGTCTTGGCGGTAATGGAGCGTAACGGGGCGCCAATCGATGCCGGCGCGCTTGCCGATTTGGGGGCAAGCACGCAAACCGAAATTGACGAGCTCAAGGCGCGTATTTACGAGCTGGCGGGCGAGGAGTTCAACGTCGATTCGCCCAAGCAGCTCGGTCACATCTTGTTCGAAGTGCTGGGATTGCCTCATGGCAAGAAGACGAAGAGCGGCTACTCGACCGATGCCAAGGTGCTCAAGAAGCTCTCGGAGCTTCACGATCTGCCCGCCACCGTGCTGCATTATCGCGAGTTCGCGAAGATCAAGTCCACCTACATCGACGCCCTTCCCGTCATTGCGCGTTCGTATGACGACGGGCGCGTGCACACGTCCTTTAACGAGACGGTCACGGCAACGGGGCGCCTCTCGTCGTCTGACCCCAATTTGCAGAACATTCCCGTACGCACCGATTTCGGGCGCAAGATTAGGGCATGCTTTGGTGCCATCAATCCGGGCGACGTGTTTCTTTCGGCCGACTATTCGCAAATCGAGCTGCGCTTGCTTGCGCACCTGTCGGGCGACGAGCATCTGGTTGCAGCGTTCAACTCCGGTGCCGATTTCCATGCCAGCACGGCGGCGCGCGTGTTCGACGTGCCCGTCGAAGAGGTCACGCCGCAAATGCGCAGCCGCGCCAAAGCCGTTAACTTCGGCATCGTGTACGGCCAGCAGGCGTTCGGGCTCGCGCAGAGCCTCGAGATTCCCATGGGCGAAGCCAAGGACATGATCGACCGTTATTTCGAGGCGTATCCCGGCGTGAGGGCGTATCTGGACGACGCCGTTGCCCAGGCGAAGGAACTCGGCTACGCTCAGACGATGTTCGGGCGCAGGCGCTACATTCCCGAGCTCGCGGCGCGTAATGCGGTGCAACGCGGGTTTGGCGAGCGCACCGCCATGAACCATCCCATGCAGGGCAGCGCCGCCGATATCATCAAGATGGCCATGAACGAGGTGGCGCGCAGCATGCTCGTCGAGGGCTTCGAGGCTAAGCTGCTGCTGCAGGTTCACGACGAACTGGACTTCTCGGTACCGGCCGACGAGGTCGAGAGCCTTAGCGCGCTGGTGAAGGACGTTATGGAAAACGTCGTCGAGCTCAAGGTCCCGCTCATCGCCGACGTGAGTTATGGGGCAACATGGGCTGAGGCGCATTAGCCAAACTTAACCCATCCCACCGCTCCGCGAGCTCGGGGCGGCGGGATGGGTGAATGGCGGGCATTTGCCCACGAAACCCCCATATTTGCGCGTTGACTTGGGGTGAGCGCGCTGGTAAAGTACTTTCTTGCGCCAAAAGCGAGAAATCGTGGTGTGCGCGGCACAGATGGTACGTCCACACCCTTACGTGCCGTCGTGTTGGAAATGTTCTAACGAAGCAAGGAGAACGTTTATGTACGCAATTGTAAAAACGGGTGGCAAGCAGTACAAGGTCGAGCCGGGTACGGTCGTCAGCATCGAGAAGCTCAACGCCGAGGTGGGCGAAGAGGTCGAGCTGCCGGTCATCTTCGTCGCCGATGGCGACAAGATCGAGGCCGATCCCGAGAAGGCTGCTGCCACGAAAGTAACTGCCGAGATTCTGGACCAGTACAAGGGCAAGAAGCAGCTCGTGTTCAAGTTCAAGAAGCGCAAGGGCTACAAGAAGCTGCGCGGTCATCGCCAGCAGCTCACCAAGGTGCGCATCACGGCCGTTGGCGACCAGAAGTGGGAAAAGAAGGTCGCCCCGAAGGCTGAAGAAGCCGCTGCCGAGGAATAAATACCCGATAAAGGGTTTTCGTGGCGAGTGCAGGTAGCTTGAAGGTTCTGCGCGACTGAGCTAAGCGGCCTTCGCGCCGAGTGCGAAGAAGCGCAGGTTCTGAAAGCTAGATGCGCCGTCACGGAAAGCCGATGCCAGCATAAGGAGGCTGATATCTTATGGCACACAAGAAGGGTCTTGGTTCATCCCGTAACGGCCGCGACTCCCACGCACAGCGACTGGGCGTGAAGAAGTTCGCAGGCGAGTACGTAAAGGCCGGCAACATCATCGTGCGCCAGCGCGGCACGAAGTTCCATCCCGGCGAGAACGTCGGCCGTGGCAAGGACGACACGCTGTTCGCGAAGTGCGATGGCCACCTGGTGTTCACCCAGGGCGTGAAGCGCCGCATCCATGTGCGTCCGCTCGAGACCGAGCAGGCCGAAGCGTAAAGCTCTTCAAAGATGAACGCAAGGCGCCTCCATTTGGGGGCGCCTTTTTTCGTGTCATCGTAGGCGCTTGCTGCAAGCGCAATTACTTGGGAGCACTCGAAGAAGAACTGCGTGCCCGCTGCGCCCGGTGTAGCCGACCGGCCAAACTCGTGCCGCTTGGATGCTGAATTATCATGTGAGGCAAGAGTTGTGCGTTCTCCCCGTTAAAATGTGTAGTTCAGAGATTCGAGGCAATGCGTCTCACGCCATGGGTATCGTTTTGGGCCAAAAAGGCGAACGGCTCGTGCGAAGAAGCGAGCCGGATAGGCCGGTTCTTGTGGCTGAGAATACAGTTCCTTGGGTTGATGCGTAATTTCCCTCGTTTGGAGTGACGTATGTTCATAGACAAAGTAAACATTCATGTAAAGGGCGGCGATGGCGGTGCGGGGTGCATGTCGTTTCGGCGTGAGGCCCATGTGCCCAAGGGAGGCCCCGACGGCGGCGACGGCGGGCACGGCGGTGACGTTATCGTGCGTGCCGATGCGGGCGTGTCGTCGCTCATCGACTACCGCTTCAAGCACCACTTCAAGGCGCAGCGGGGCACACATGGCAAGGGTAGCCGCATGCATGGAGCCCGCGGCGAGGACCTGATCCTCAAAGTGCCGGTGGGCACGGTCGTGCGCGAATACGACGAGGAGACGAAAGAGACCGGCGAGCTCATCGCGGACTTGACCCACGATGGCGAGCAGGTCGTCGTCATGCCGGGCGGCGTCGGCGGCCGCGGTAACATCCATTTCGTGACCTCGACGCGTCGCGCGCCCGCGTTCGCCGAGCTCGGGGAACCTGCAGGCGAAGGGTGGATCCAGCTCGAGATGAAGCTCATGGCCGACGCGGCGCTCGTGGGCATGCCTTCGGCCGGCAAGTCGTCGCTCATCGCCAAGATTTCGGCGGCGCGCCCCAAAATCGCCGATTATCCCTTCACAACGCTCGTTCCCAATTTGGGGGTGGCGCTCACGTCCGACGATTACAGTTTCGTTGTGGCGGACGTGCCCGGGTTGATCGAAGGTGCTCACGAAGGGCGCGGCCTGGGACATGAGTTCCTACGTCACATCGAGCGCACGGCGCTTATCGTCCACATCGTCGACCTTACGGGCGACTGGGAAGGGCGCGATCCGCTCAACGACTACGACATCATCAACCGCGAACTGGAATTGTACGCCGATGAGCTCGGACGACGCCCGCGCATCGTCGTGGCCAACAAGATCGACGTGCCGGGCACCGAAGAGGTATGCGCCAAGCTTGCCGAGCGCGTAAAAGCCGATTCCGTTGCCGCAGCGGGCGGGAACGAATTTGCCGACAGTCCCATCGACCCAAAGCTGTACCAGATCAGCGCGTTGACGGGCGCTGGCGTGGACAGCCTGAAAAACGCCATTGGCGCCAAGGTCCGCGAACTGCGCGAAGCTGCCCGTCAAGCTGACGCCCAAACCGAGCAATACGATTTCGTGTGGGAGCACAAGCGCGAGGCGCGCGATGCCAAATTCCAGGTCGTGCGTTTATCCGAGCATGTGTTCCGCGTGGTTGGACCGCGCGTCGAGCGCATGGTCGTTCAAACCGACTGGGAAAACGAGGAGGCAATCGCCTTCTTGCAGCATCG
Organism: uncultured Eggerthellaceae bacterium; assembly: GCA_946631805.1. The sequence goes on along the minus strand of CAMPAJ010000180.1, from coordinate 10 downwards.
CTTCAAGCGC
>CAMPAJ010000179.1 GCA_946631805.1 uncultured Eggerthellaceae bacterium | reverse complement strand
CCCGGCGGACGGGCCCCTCGGGGCGGTGGGACGGGTTAGCCGAAGCCAAGCGTCTAGCGCAGCAACCCCGCAGCTCGAGCCATAGAAGCCGGCAGATACGGCGCGAATTCGCACGCATCATCAGCAGCCATGATGAAGTGGCCGCGCCGCGTCGAGCTATCGGAAACCACGCGCGACATCGTGTCCTCGTCACTATCGAACCATTCGGCGCAGATCAAATCGGGGCGTTCGACGCGCAGGCGATCCAGTACCCGGAAATCCTCTTCGTCGAACAAGAACCTGATGGCGGCAGCGCGCGACGGCCCCTTTGGCTCGAGGTCAGGCTTGTTGCCCAGCGCCACATCCACGACGGCGCGAACGTAGTCTATGCCCGTGTACAAGGGCACTAGGTTGCTTCCAATGCAATCACCGCCCATGCGAGCGCCGATTTCGATGAGGCGCATCGTGCCGTCGGGCGCGATTTTCAGTTCGGAATGGCTGGCACCATAGGTTACACCGAGCGTGTCGAGCGCATGGAGGACGGTCTTCTTGACCGCTGCAGCAACCTCTTCCGAAAGGAACGCCGGCTCCAGATGCGCTGACTCGATGAAGTGAGGAGCATCCGTCGTGGCCTTGCGCGTGATGGCCAGAATGTTGTGCTCGCCTTGCCAGCTCATGCCCTCCACGCTGAACTCATCACCCAGTGCGAACTCCTCGACGAGCGCGCTCTTGCTAAAACCTTGGTCAAACGCGAGCTTGAGCGCATCGCTGACCGAAACGCCATCTGGCCCTTCGAGCTTCGTCACGCCACGGCTGCCCGACCGATCGACGGGCTTTACGATGAGCGGGTACGCGAGCCCGTGCTCGAGCGGATCGAAACCCTCGAGCTCTTTCTCGGTCAGATGCACGCATTCGACGGCGTCTCCCAGCTCCCGCAGGACAGCTTCATCCACATCGTCGATGCTCACGAGCACGCTCTTGGGCGAAGGGTCGCCCCCCAACGCGAACGCTCGCCTCATGAAGCTCTTGTTCGTCGACAAGCGCGTGCACTCGAGCGTATTGCCGACGAGGCCCAGCTCGTGCGCCGTGCGATTGACGGTAATCGTAGAAAGGTCGCTCGCTATCGTGCAAATACCGTCAATTCCCACGCGCCTGCATTCCTCGACGACGCGCTCGACTTCCACGATGCTCACGGGATGGAACACGTCAGCCGCCGATTCTCCCACGTCGCCGCACTCCCAGGCGAATGCATGGACTTCACAGCCCATTTCCTGCGCCTTGAGGATGAGCGGTAGCTGAAAGTGCGAAGCACCGACAACGGCGAGCTTAGGCTTGCGCATGCGGCTAGTCCTTCTTCTTGTTAGAATCGGAATCGGCAGCCGCGCTCTTCACGACGGTGACGTTGGAAAGCTGCAGGGGGCTCCCGAGCCACTTGGACTCGATGACGTCGATCATGCCACCGGAAACGAGCGTCTTGACTGCGGAAGCCGCAGCGCTTTGGAGTTCGGCGTTGGTCTCGGGCACGGCCGCGCAATAGCCACCCGCATCCTGGAGCAGCGCGACGATTTTGTCGTCGAAGCCGTTCGTATGGGACACATAGGTGCCGATGACGGCATCGGCCGCGGTATAGCGCACCGTTCCGCCGTCCAAGGCGAGGAACGCGGACTTGAGGTCGTCTTGGGCGAGCAGGGAGTCATCGCCGAACAGGTTCGTGACCCTCCAGGAGCTCTTCGACGACTCCTGTGCCGCAATCTGGGGTTTGGAGTCGACCGTGGGAACGGACGTCTCGTCGGCTGCGCCGAACAGCGCGACGCCCGTCTGGATGTAGGGATCGGAGCGCCAGTAGCCCGTCTCGTCCTCGGATGCATCTACGCCGAGCGCCATGTCGATGGTCCCGCTGCCGAACGCGGTAACGGGATCGTTGCCCACGTCTACGAGCTCGACCTTGCAACCGAGCTCGTCGGCGATGAAGGCAGCCACGTCGGCGTCGATGCCGACGATGGAAGACGAGCTCGACGACTTGCCGGCAAGCGGGGCCGACGCGGCGTTGACGCCGACGCGCAGCACGCCAGGCGTAGCCAGGGCAGCATCCGAAACCGTTTGCTCCTTGCTCGGGGGCGTGTAGTTCTCGGCCTGGCAACCAGCCAGCACGAGGCTGGCGCATGCCATGACCGCGCAGACGAGCAAGGCGACCTTCGTGCGCTTCATCTTGTAGTCCCTCCATCCTCGGGCAGGCGTTTTGCCCGTAGCATCTTCCATGCAGTTCTAGCCAAAGTTGTTTCTATCGGCTGACCTAGTTTTCGACCCCACACCCGCGCATTGGGGCTGAGCTGTTAACCATCACCCTCTCGCCCGCCGCGGCACTGCGCCGCGTATCAACGGGCGATGCGACTTACTCCTAGAATGCGCCGTGCTCGCCAAGCGGTTGCCCACCTGGTTTACGTGGATCCTTTTGACCGCATCTGCCATGGACTAGGGACTTGCGCCCCGCAACTACAGACCCGAAAGAAACAACTAGCAAGTGTACCAGATAACGCCGTTCATGCAGCCTAATCCGTCCGCACGCAACAGCAACGCCACAGAACGGGTTGGCTGCAAATGCAATCGCACCCCCGTTGTTGCATTTAGGAACTCAACCCACCAACGCCACAGAGCCGCTGCGACGTGCATCACCCAGCACGCATTAACCCTCCATATCGGTGAACGCAGACGCCCCTCGGACCAAGGAGATGCTATGACGCTAGTTCGTCCTTTCCTTACTGGAGCTTTCCTGTCGGTTTACAGGCTTGATTCATAATTCATTGACCTTGCTCACCGGGAACCCTTGCGCACGGCCGCCATAACCGCCTCGACGCCGGCCATGAAGGCATCTTCCCTGCAAAGCGCGATCCCCTGGCCCTCCTCGCCGAGCACGACGAGCTTGTCGCCGGGGCCTATTCCGAAAACCTCGCGGGCTTCCTTCGGGATGACTATCTGTCCGCGCTCGCCGACTTTCACGCTGCCGAACAAGTACTTACCCCTTGGGGGCGCGCCAAGTCCCGTACCTTCGGAGTCAAAATTCACGAGGGCGTCGACCGTGCACCCCAGCGCGTCAGCGAGCGCGGCGGCGTGTTCCAGGTCGGGCGAGGTCTCTCCGGACTCCCACTTCGCCACTGTCTGGCGCGAAACGCCGACCGCCTCTGCCAGCTGCTCCTGGGTGAGCCCCGCGGCCTGGCGCGTCGCCTGTATGTTTGCCGCTATGCTCATCTACGCCACCTCGAAGATCAGATCAAACTCGACCGTCTTTCCCGTGGGCCCCTGCGTCACCGGGAACCAACCGACGTAGCGCTTGCCCTCCGAAGCCGCACGGTCAATGATCGCGCGATGACTCTCCATGTCGGCGTTGAGCGCGTAGTTGTTCTTGTCGAGCTTCACCCGCACATACTCATAGCGCATCGTCTCGCTCCTTTCACACGATTCACACCTCGCATGAAATGATATGCCGTCGAATGCGCCTGTTCCACCAATCGAAAGCGGCATTTCTCCGCTCGGAATGTAAACTTCCGTTGTCATTGACGCCTTGCACATAGTGATGAAGGGGCAGGAGAATGATCGAATCGTCGGGATTTAAGGCAGAAAACCGCTTGGTGCGACGAGCATACGGCGAAGATGGTACTCTGCTACCTACGAGAAAAGCATACCGCACCGGGCGGTATCCCCAAGAACGAAACCGGAGGAACCAATGTCATACGAAATCAAGGACATCAACCTTGCCGACCAGGGCCTGGCCCGCATCCTGTGGGCCGAGCGCGACATGCCCGTGCTCAGGCGCATCCGCGAGCGCTTCGAGCAGGAAAAGCCGCTCGAGGGCGTGCGCATCGGCGCCTGCATGCACGTGACGACCGAGACCGCCAACCTCATGCGCGCCCTCGTCGCCTCGGGCGCGAAGGTGACGCTGTGCGCTTCCAACCCGCTGTCGACCCAGGACGATACGGCCGCATCCCTCGTGCGCGATTTTGGCGTTGACGTCCACGCCATCGCAGGCGAGGACACCGATACCTACAACGCCCACATCGAGGCTGTCGTGGCCACCGACCCGCAAATCATCATGGACGACGGCGCCGATCTGGACACCGCGCTGCACACCCGTTTCACCGAGAAGCTCGCCGGCGTCATCGGCGGCACCGAGGAAACGACGACCGGCGTCGTGCGCCTGGCCGCCATGGCCGCCGACGGCACGCTGGGCTACCCGGTGTTCAACATCAACGACGCCAACACCAAGCACTTCTTCGACAACCACTACGGCACCGGCCAGTCCACGCTCGACGGCATCGTGCGCGCCACCAACCGCCTGCTGTGCGGCCGCACCATCGTCATCTCGGGCTACGGCTACTGCGGCAGCGGCCTTGCGCTGCGCGCCAAGGGCATGGGCATGAACGTCATCGTCTGCGAGGTCGACCCCCTGCGCGCCCTCGAGGCCCACATGGAGGGCTACCGCGTGATGAAGGCCGCTGAGGCCGCCAAGGAAGCCGACGTCTGGGTCACCGTCACCGGCGACTGCAAGGTCGTCGACGCCCCCGCCTTCGAGAACATGAAG
>CAMPAJ010000178.1 GCA_946631805.1 uncultured Eggerthellaceae bacterium | reverse complement strand
GCTCGCAGGCCTTCTGCACCGCTTCGCGCACCACTGGATGGTTGTGACCCAAGATCATCGGACCCCACGAGCCCACATAGTCCAGATACCGATTACCTTCGACATCCCACACGTACGGACCATCCGCCCGCTCAATGAACCGCGGCGTCAGCCCCACATTCCTAAACGCGCGCACCGGCGAGTTAACTCCACCCGGAATAACCTTCACCGCCCGCTCCATCAACTCTTCCGAAGTCGCCATGCAAACCCCGCCTTTCATAACGCACGAGAAAAGGACCAACCCCCTTCCCGCACAACACCTTCCAACCAAACACTAGCGCGAAATGAACTCGCCAGCCACCCGAGCCCAGCTTTCGTGAACAAACCTCCGTCCCCCTGTTCACACCTAAACGCCCCACTGGGGAGGCCGAAGCCCCGTCCCACCGGGGATGCCGTTTTCGCGCATTCCGCAGCAGTGCGAGACGATGTCGAGTCCACCTTGCGCGCGAGGACTAGCGCGAAAAGGGCATCCCCGGTGGGACGGGGCGGAGGGAGGAACCTTACCCGCACCTCACCAGCGCGAAAAGGGTGCCCCCGCCGGGATCAAGCGGAGGGAGGAACCTTACCCGATTACCCCATCGGCTATAAGCTTCGCCACCAGCTCAGCATAGTACGTCAGGTAGATGCTCGCACCTGCGCGATAGGCCGACGTGGCCATTTCGCCGACGATGCGCTCCTCATCAATCCAGCCCTGCGCAGCAGCAGCCTTGACCATCGCATACTCGCCGCTCACACTGTACGCTGCGACCGGCACGTTTACGGCATCGTACACTTCGCGCACGAGGTCCAAGAACGACATAGCCGGCTTGACCATGACGATGTCAGCGCCCTGCTCGATGTCCTGCAGCGCCTTCTTGATGGCTTCACGACGGTTGTGCACATCCATCTGGTACGCGCGACGGTCACCGAACGCGGGCGCCGAATCGGCCGCCTCGCGGAACGGCCCGTAAAACCCGCTCGCATACTTGACCGAATACGCCATGATGGGCACGGTGGTAAAGCCAGCACCGTCAAGCGCCTGGCGAATCCCCAGCACGCGCCCGTCCATCATGTCGGAAGGAGCGACCATGTCGGCACCAGCCTGCGCATGCGAAAGCGCCGTACGTGCCAGCAGCTCGACAGATGGGTCGTTATCGACTTCCTGACCTTTCAGCATGCCGCAATGGCCGTGGCTCGTGTATTCGCACAAGCACACATCGGTGATGCAGTACATCTCGGGGTAACGCTCTTTGGCCATGCGCACGGCACGCTGCACGATGCCGTCTTCGGCGTATGCGCCCGATGCCACCTCGTCCTTGACGGCCGGAATGCCGAAAAGCATGTAGCTGTTAACGCCTGCCGCCGCGAGCTCCTCGAGCTTTTCGGGGAAACGGTCGAGCGACCAGCGATACTGACCCGGCATCGAGGGGATTTCCTCTTTGACGTTCGTACCTTCGCATACGAACGCCGGATAGATCAGCGACGAGGCATCGGCGCGCGTCTCGCGCACCATATGACGCAGCGCATCGCTTCCACGCAGACGACGTGAACGTTGCAGCAATTCCATGGGCTGTACCTTCTTCCTCTACCAACCGCCCCCTTTGCAAGGCGGCCCTGCTTTTTGGCTAGCTACCAGTATACGTATGCGCAAGGCCGTTTTCATCGTCTAGAACGCAGTATGCAAAAGATTGAATGCCTGGCGGAGCGGCTTGCAAGATGGGCGGATCATGACGTACGCTGCGCCGCAAGCCAGCCAAACCGCATGCCTCTTAAATTAACGCATGAATCATAATGGGTGACCTTGACTCATTGCGTACAATGGTTAGAAGTTAATTGGTTTTCGAACGTAATGGGGACGTCATGACTAAGGCAAGGGAACTGGGAATTTTGGGCTCACGAGCTTACGAGAAAGGCGTGCTCGAAGTTGCGTTCTTCTTGCAGAAAGGCGTCAATGCCTCTGGTTATAAAAAACGCGGCGAAACGCTCGTCGTCGGCGGAGGCGACGACGCCCTCGAAGCAGCCTGCGTAGCCGCGAAAGGCGGCGCGGCGAAGGTAGTCATCGTCTGCCAGGAGCAAACGCAGGAAATGCAAGCAGCTCCCGAAAAGATTGCGGAAGCGCAGGAGCTCGGCATCCGCATCGTCCACGGATGGGCTCCCACGCACGCCGACGTGTACAGCGACGGCCGCGTGAGCGGCGTCTTCTTCAAGCACTGCGACCAGCTCTTCGACGAGGTAGGCCGCCTCGCTCCCCGCTACGATGAAGGCAACGTCATGGCCCAATACTGCGACAACGTGATCCTAGCTGACGAGTAGATTCGCGTTCTAATCTCCTATACCGCCCGAATGCTACTGGGCAAAACCCATACGAACTCCCTCCAAAACATGTTGTCATACGCTTATTTGTTACCGAGGAAGGGCGCGTACGCCCGTTCAACGAGATGCAGAAACGCCTGAAGAAATAATATGGCTTATAGCATCAGGGGCGCTAACGCACATATAGCTCAGGTCGCCGGCGATCAAAATACGAAATGTGGGTCATGCCGGTAGAGCTCAATTCGCGCGGCAAAGGGCCACCTACGTGGAGCACCAGCATATGCTCGTCCGAGCCAGTGTAGGAATCGAGCAGCTTCCCATCGGGACCAAACGCAGCCAACCCACCGCCCTTCACGCCACTTGGCGCGCAGCTTTGATCGTCGGGGTCGGCGGCGTATAGCGCGTTGCAAGCAATAACGTACATGCCGTTGTCCTGGGCACGTGCGGGCAGGTAACGAAGCCATGATTCCACGCGACGCGCACCGCCCAAGCCACTCGCATGCGGGGCCAACAGTAGTTCGGTTCCCTTCGCGCGCAACGTGGTAGCTATATCGGGAATATGGCCTTCCCAGCACAGTTGGATGCCAACACGCACGCCATGGATTTCCGCAACGGGAAGCTCGTCTCCCTGCAAGAAAAACGCCTGCTCGTTCCTGCCCAAATGCGTCTTGCGATACGCAAGACGCTCTTCACCAAACGCAACAACATTGGTGATGTAGGGCAGATCGGTACCAGAGCTTCGCTCGATGTAGCCATAGCCAACTGCAACGCCCAGCTCTTGCGCACAGGCTTCAACCTGACGAGCAGCTTCGCAATCGCTCCCAACTGCGAGGATGGAAGCCTCTTCGGTGCCATAACCCGTCAGGCTGCATTCGGGAAAGACCACCATATGCGCACCTGACGCCGCAGCGCGCTCGAGCCAGCGGCACATTCGCCTAGCGTTCTGGGCCACGTCCCCCAGAACGCTCGAAAGCTGCACAGCTGCAACCACGGCTTCTTTCATTCCGACACACCTATCATATAAGGTAACCCGTTAATGAGGATCGCCCAGCGATACAACCCACCTAATACAGCCAAGCCGACGCAGCCGGCCGTGTTAAGGACGCAGCCGGTACGGCTAGCCCGACTCAGCTGGCCTCGTTAAGGATACAACCGATACAGCCAAGCCGGCACAGCTGGTCTTGTTAAGGATACAGCCAGTACAGCCAACCTCGTTAAGTGTATCAGGAAGCTCTATAGACACAGTCGGTCAGTCCTGGGCAATCGCCTCGCACTATAACAACGAAATACGCAGGCCAGACAGCACTATGACACGCATTTTGGCACGAGCGTGCGAGAGAATGACAAAATCCGTCTCATAGTATCGACGATGTGCCAAAACCTTGCTAATAGTGTCGACCATCGAAACTATGACCGCGTTTTTTGCGAGGACGAAAATACTATGACCCTCCTTTTGGCAGAAGATGAATCCTAACTGCCAAAACTCGCGTCATAGTATCTCCCCAATTCCTGAAACGCCAATATTCCGATCAGAAACCGAAAACTTCCGCAAACGATAGCGAGCCTACCGCTCCGTATACATGCCAACAACCAGTTCGGCCAGAGCATCCATTGTGGCATCAGTCGCCATCCAGGTTTGCATGCCCAGCCCATCGGCCGTCGCACGCGTTTGCTCACCGATGCAGGCGGCACGCACGCACGACAAGTCCAAATCGGGATTGGCGTTGGCGAAGGCACGCACGCCCGACGAGCTGGTAAACGCCACGCAGAAGATCTTTCCCGACGCAAGCTCGCCGGCAACGTCGACCAGACCGCCCACGAGCGGAACCGTATCGTAGGTGGCAAGATCGCATACCTCATGGCCGGCATCGACGAGCGCCTTGACGAGCTGCGCATTGCCTATGCGGGCACGCGGAATCAAGATCTTGCTTCCCACATCAGCTTCTTCTGCAAGCGCGAGCCCCAACGATTCGCCATTGGCCTTGGCGGGCACCAAGTCGGCAACGATGCCACGCGTGCGCAATTCTTTGGCTGTCCCCTGGCCCAACGCCGCAAAACGGGCGCGCGCCATGCGCCGCACGTCAATTCCCTCTTCGATGAGCTGGTCGAAGAATATGCGCACACCGGACGGGCTCGTAAACACGAGCCAATCAAACTCATCGAGCCGCGTGAGCGCCGCAAGCAGCGCCTCCTTATCGGCCGCATCATCGCGCGCGGCAAGCGCCTCCTGCGCTG
>CAMPAJ010000177.1 GCA_946631805.1 uncultured Eggerthellaceae bacterium | reverse complement strand
GCGCTCGCCGTCATCGCTGTGCCCGAGCACGCGGAATAGCAGGTGCGTGCGGGCGCCGTGCCGCGGTGCGGATTGCACATGCAGCGGTGCAAGTGACGTGCAGCGATGCGGGTGACGCGTGTGGCGACGCGGGTGACGCACGGCGGTGCGTGTGGCGACGCGTGCGGCACGTGCGGCGCGTGCGTCAATACCGTTAGCGCCGCTGGCCTGTTCGATGATGCGCTTTTCGTGCTGTGCACATCGCCTAGGCTCTGAGCATTATAATAGCGAACCATACATAATCGTCCGCCGGCCAGGCGGCCTGGAGCGCTAAGGAGCACACATAATGGCCGAAGCCCACACGTACCTTTTCACCTCGGAATCCGTGACCGAGGGACACCCCGACAAACTCTGCGACCAGGTGTCGGATGCTATTCTGGATGCCATCCTCGTCAAGGAGGCCCAGCTTGCGGAAGAGGGCTACGTCTCCCCGAACAGCGGCAGCCCCGCCTGCGTAGACGATGTGCGCTGCGCGATCGAGACGTTCACGACGACCGGCATCGTCACGGTCATGGGCGAGGTGCGCACGCAGGCGTACGTCGATGTCGACACCATCGTGCGCGACGTCGTGCGCGACATCGGCTACACGGGGTCGCACATGGGATTCGACGCGGAGTCCTGCGCCGTTGCCAACTACATGCACGCGCAATCCGCCGACATCGCCATGGGCGTCGACGAATCCTACGAGGTCCAGCAAGGCCAGGCTTCGGGCGACGACGCGTACGACCGCATCGGCGCCGGCGACCAAGGCGTCATGTTCGGCTATGCCTGCAACGAGACGTCAACGCTCATGCCCATGCCGATTTACCTGGCGCATCGTCTGGCCGAGCGCCTGACCGAAGTGCGCAAGGACGGCACGCTGGCGTACCTGCGTCCCGATGGCAAGACCCAGGTGACGGTACGCTACGAGGACGACAAGCCCGTCGCGGTCGAGAAGGTGCTCATCTCGACGCAGCATGCGGCCGATGTTACGGTTGCCCAGATCAAGGAAGACCTCATCGAGCACGTGATCGCGCCCGTCCTTAACAAGGAGGGCGTAACGTGGGAAGGCGCCGAGATCTTCGTTAATCCCACCGGCCGTTTCGTCGTGGGCGGCCCCATGGGCGACACGGGCCTGACCGGCCGCAAGATCATCGTCGACACGTACGGCGGCATGGGCCGTCACGGTGGCGGCGCGTTTTCGGGCAAGGACTGCACGAAGGTCGACCGCTCCGCCGCCTACGCGGCACGTTGGGTGGCCAAGAACATCGTGGCTGCCGAGCTGGCCGAGCGCTGCGAAGTCCAGCTGGCCTACGCCATCGGCGTGGCGCGCCCGCTTTCGATCTACGTCAACACGTTCAACACGGCCAAAGTACCCGAAGCCACGATCGAGCAGGCCGTGAACAAGGTATTCGACCTGCGTCCCGCCGCGATCATCGACGCGCTGCAGCTGCGCCGCCCGATTTACCGCCTCACGAGCAACTACGGCCATTTCGGCCGCGAGCTCCCCGAGTTCACGTGGGAAAAGCGCGACAAGGTCGACGAGCTCCGCGCAGCATGCGGCCTGTAGTGGCCTAGCCGCTCGGTAGCGCGGCCCCTTGGCGCTCGGTAGCGCTCTTTCGCTTTCGCATTGATTTCGTTGCCCCCGTTTCCCGATTGGGAAACGGGGGTCTTTTTGTCATGGGAACAGGGGTTTTCTGAATATCAGGGTATTGTCAATTCGCAGTTGACCTATAGCGTGCGCTCATTTCGTAAAGTTCTTCCTGTAAGCGGGACGGCCCGAAAGGGATGCGAATCGGGCCCATGTCCGCGGAGTGTGCAGCCCGCGCGTATGGCCCTTGCGCATGCAGTGCGGGAGCGAAGCCCTCGCGCACGCGACCCAGACGCACGGCTTGAGGATGCGCGGGCTGCGCATGTGACGCTGAATATTGGATGAGCGAAATGAACGAAACGAGCGAAAGGGGAACATCATGAAGAAGAACCTGACCGAGCTGGTATTCATCGTCGACCGCAGCGGGTCGATGGGCGGCCTCGAGACCGATACGATCGGGGGCTTCAACGCGACGCTGAACCGGCACCGCAAGGCCGAAGGTGAGGCAGTGGTTTCGACCGTGCTGTTCGACAACGAGACGAAGGTGCTGCACGACCGCATCGACATCGCAAACGTCCCCGATATGACCGAGCGTGATTACCAGGTGCGCGGCTGCACGGCGCTGCTGGATGCCGTGGGCGGCGGCATTCGCCACATCGAGCGCGTGCACGGATACTTGCCGGAAGAGTACCGCCCCGAGCATACGATCTTCGTCATCACGACGGACGGTTACGAGAATGCGAGCCGCAAGTACAGCTACGCAGACGTAAAGCGCATGATCGAGCGAAAGCAGGAGCAGGGTTGGGAGTTCCTGTTCCTCGGCGCGAACATCGACGCCGTTGAAGAGGCTGCCAAGATCGGTATCGCCCATGACCGTTCGGCGACGTATCTGGCCGATGGGGAAGGGCAGACGGTCGCTTACGATGCCATAGCCGATGCAACTTGCGCCATGCGCGCGCAACCGGCGGGAGCCGCGCGCATGGGCGGCGCGTGGAAGGAATCGGTCGAGGCCGACACCGCCAAGCGCGGAGGTCGCAGGGGCTTTTTCAGGCGCTAAGCGAAGCAGGTGGCGGCGCTTGAGCCCATGTGCAGGGTGTTTCCTCGCACACGCGCGTTTCCTAAGCTTTTGCGAGCCTTTCGCCATCCTGCGCTTGAATCGGAGTAGTGTGGGATGGCGTGGGTCGTCCTTGCCAGCCAGCTCCGAGGCCATCGCCACATCAGGAGCCCGTTTGCCTCAAACGCCGGGAAGATGCAATCACACAAGGCGAACGGGCGTCCCGATGTGGCGATGGCCTGTTAGGACGCGAGGATGGCGCAAGGGGTGGAGGGACGTTCCGGCATCCCGAGGCCTGCTACGATGTACAAATGTTTTTCTTTGGCCGATAATTTGGCCCAACAGCCGGCATCCGACCTTTCGGATGCCGCGCGCAATGCAACGAGAGGAGCCCGCATGCCGTTCATGATAGAGCGCAACGACCTGTCCCGCATGGACGTGGAGGCTGTCGTCATCACGGCCAACGAGGGGCTGCAAATCAATGGCGGGGTGGGGCTTTCGGTCGCTCGCGTTGCGGGGCTCGAGCAGTTGCAGGCGGCGTGCGACGCGTTGCAGGGATGCCCGACGGGACACGCGGTCGTGACGTCGGGATTCGACCTTGCGGCTACGTACGTGATCCATGTGGTGGGCCCGGTATGGCAGGGCGGAACCCAAGACGAGGAGCTTCTCCTGCGCCAAGCATATGACAGCGCGCTCGCCCGTGCAGGCGAGCTCGGCGTCGAGTCGGTCGCCTTGCCGCTCGTCTCGGCGCATACGTTCGGATTTCCCGTTAGGCTTTCGTTCGTGATTGCCGTGCAGGCGTGCAAAGCGTTCTTGGAAGATCATGACGTGGACGTTCATCTGGTGCTGTACGGCGAAGACGCCATGGCCGTCGGCACGTCGCTGTACGACAACATAGCGGCCTACATCGACGACCATTACGTGGAAGAGCAGGCGGCGCGCTACGAAGCTGCGCAAAGCGCCTCGTATGCGGGCGAGCGTCCCATCCAGGCGCCTCCGCTGCCAGGCCGTAACGAACGCAGCGAATCCGGGTCGCAATGGGAGCGAGCGGCTGCCGGCCAGGCCCCGGCGTTCGAGTCTGTAGTCGAGAATGGGTTCGGCCCCGCGGTTGCGCCCGGCCCCGCGGCTGCGCCCGGCCCCGCGGCTGCGCCCGGGCCAGCGCCTGCGGCCGGGCATGCGCCTGCAGCTGAGAATGGGCCAGCGCCTGCGGCCGGGCATGCGCCTACAGCTGAGAATGGGCTCGGGCCTGCGGCTGCGCTCGGGCATGCGCCTGCGCCTGCGCCCGCGCCTGCAGCCAAGCCCGCGCGTGCGGCATCCAAGCCGAAGAAGCGCAGGAGCGTTCTCTCGGGCATGATGGGCCTGGTTGAATCAGCGGTCGAAAAGGTATCGGAGCTCAGGGAACGGGATGCGTCTCAATCTCAGCAGGGCGCAAGCATCGCGCGTGAAGAGAGCGAAGAAAACCTGCTGCAGGGGTCTTTCGTCACGTCGGAACAGCTTGATGAGCTGCGTGAAGCTTCGCGCCCCGGCGTGTGCCCGCATTGCGGCAGCGAAAACGTTGGCGCCGTGTACTGTCCCATGTGCGGGTACAAGCTTCCGGAAAAAGAGCTTCCCGATGCGCCTGAATCGTACGAAATGGCCTCTTTCGCCTGCGAAGCTCCCGCCGAAGCTCCATATGCGCAATCGGCGGCCGGACTAGACGGGCATACGGGCTCCTTTGCTCCCGTTGGCGAAGCCGCCGATTACAGCGCGGCGGCCTTCGGCGGACCGATGGCAGACGGTTACGCAATTGCTTGGGATGAGGTAAGCGCAAGCGAACCCGCGCCTATGGGCGTTGGTTCCGACGCGGCGCCGATGCCTTTCGCGCAACCTGCTGCTGTCGCGATGGCTCCTGGCGACAGCCTGGCATCGTGGCTCGA
>CAMPAJ010000176.1 GCA_946631805.1 uncultured Eggerthellaceae bacterium | reverse complement strand
GTATGGCTAAGAAAATGTTGGTCGACCTCCAGCGCTGCGTCGGGTGCTGGACGTGTGCCATGGCCTGCAAGGTGGGCAACTGCCTCGATGACGACGATTACCGCATTACCGTGCGCACCAACGGGTCGGGCGCGGGCATCGACCGCCCGCAGGGCACGTATCCGAACCTGCGCATGAGCTGGCAGCCCATTTACCAGAAGAGCTGCACGTTCTGTGCCGAGAACGTGGCCGAGGGCAACCCGCAGTACTGCGTCATGGACTGCCCGACGAAGGCGCTGGCCTGGGGCGACGACGGCGATCCCGAAAGCGCGTACTGCCAGGAGGTCCAGCGCTGCCTGGATCTGCACTACCATCTGTTCGAGCTGCCCGCCCGCGAGGGCACGCGCGCTAATGTGACGTACGCTGTGCGCGAGTAGCGCGATAGGGGCAGCGCTTTTGGCGTTGTCCTAGTTCTACATGTTCGGGCCCGGTTGCGGCGTGGCTGCAACCGGGCCTTTTTTGCGTTGTCCCATCGCCAATGCGGGTTTGCTCATGTGCCCATCGAGAACGAGTTGCAAAGCGAGTAGCAGGACGTCTCCGTGACTATTTGCGCGTGGAAAAACGGGCGTTCCGATTTCCAACGCGGGGCAATCCAGCGTGCAAGGTGAAATCGTAGACGCATCGGGCTGCTATGTCGTGCCAGGGTTCGTCGACCTGCATTTTCATGGGTGCGCTGGGGCAGACGTGTGCGATGCGTCCCAAGAGGCACTTCACGCCATAGCTGTGTACGAGGCGTCGCGCGGCGTGACGGCGATCTGCTCGGCAACGATGACGTATTCCGAGGAACGCTTGCGTGCGGTGTTGACGCAGGCTGCTGCGTTCGTGCCGGAGGAGGGCGAGGCCGCCCTCGTGGGCATCAATATGGAAGGCCCGTTCATTTCCCCCCAAAAGGTAGGCGCACAGAACCCCGCTTATGTGCAGCCCTGCCGCTCCAATCTTTTCGTATCGGCTGAGTGCGGGTTGCGGTTTTCGAAGTCGACCGATTCGACCAGCCTGTAGGAGTCGCCGGTTCGGTGGCCGTGCCTTCATTTATTCGCATCGGCATTCGCGCATTTTATGTTAGCTATCTGCTTCCTTAGCTAATGAACAGGTGAATCGCATTTTGCGAATAATCGCAAAATGCGAGGCAGGTTCTTTATATGAGAAACAGCATTTCTGCTGATGGGGTACTGTATAGAATTCGAGATGACAAAGAATGCGATTATGAGGGGGCTACCATGAAAGTTGTAAAAACCAAAGAGGCCGACGGTCGCGTCCAGCTCGAGTTGTCGGCTTCGACGGCTGAGGTATCAGAAGTGCTTAACCAGGCGTCAGCCATGTTTTGCAACCAGAACAACTTGCAGCCCGTTGCAGGCAAGACTCCCGCACAGGTCGCTAACGAGCGTCTGGGAATCCGCGATCTTGACTCTGTTGTCGCGGAACAGGCAATCGAAATGCTCGTCCCGATGGCGCTCGACAAGCAGCGCATCACGCCGGCTTGCTCGCCGGTACCCCAGCCGCAGAGCCGTTTGCAGCGGGGTCACGCTTTCAAGATGTCGCTCGACGTCATTTTGAAGCCGTCAATGGAGCTTGAGGACTACAGCCCCGTGAAGCTCACGATGACGCCCTTCGAGCCCGACGAGGGATTGGTGGATAACCAAATCAGCGAAATGGCGCGCCAGTACGTCACGTATGTCGCCGATGATCCGCATCCTCTGCATTCGGGAGATAGCGGACTTCTGAAGATTGCCGTGACCAAAGACGGTGAACCCGTGAAGAACCTCACGTCCGAAGGTCGCACGTTCACGCTTGGCCAGGGCTTCATGCCGCCGAGTTTCGAGGAAGCGCTCGAGGGCATCGAGGTGGGCGAGACGCGCACGTTCACGTTCACCGGGCCCGATGTCGACGAGAACATGCAAGCCATCGAGGAGACGTATGAGGCTACGGCCACATTGCTCGAGGTGCAGAAAAAGGCCGTTCCGATTATCGATGACGAATGGGTGTCAAAGAACATGCCCATGTATGGCTCGCTCGAGGAGCTGCGCGCCGATATCCGCAAGAACGTGAACGCCGAACGTTTGCGCGGTTACGAAGACTACCAGCGCAATATGGCAACCGACGAGCTAGCCAAGCGTCTGGTCGGCCGCATCTCCGACGAAATCTACGAGGGCACGATGCTCGAAACGCAGACGAAGCTGCGCCAGCGCGTGCGCTCTCAGGGCATGACGTGGGATTCGTTTGTCGAGCAGAACGGCGGTGAGCAGCAGCTCAACATGATGATGATGCTCGATGTACGCCAGCAGCTGACGCGAGGGCTCGCACTCGATGCATACTACCGCCATGAGGGTTTGACGTTCACCGAGCAAGATCTCGACGAGGTGTGCTTCACTATGAACCCGCGCAATCCCAAGGTTACGCGCGAGCGCATGGAAAAGAGCGGCTTCGGTTACGCACTACGCGAAGCGGCGGAACGCCTGCGTGCTTGCAAGCATCTTGTGGAGCATGCCGACATTACGTACAAAGAGCCCGAGGCCAAATAGAAGAACAGGGGGCGGTGGCTTCGGCCCAGGAGAGCTAGAAGCTGCCGTTCCCTTCGCGCGTCGCGCTTTCGAAAGCGCAGATGCTGGCAGAAAATGGTGTATGGCATCCTGGGGACCGGTTGCCCGATGGAGATATGTGTCCAGTCTTTGTCTAAGAGCGCTTGCGTGCGGCGCGAACGGGGATTCCCAGCTGGTCTCGGTACTTGGCGACCGTGCGACGCGAGATCTCGACGCCCTCGCCTTGGAGCTCGTTCGCGATAGCCTGGTCCGATAGCGGTTTTGCGGGGTTCTCGGTTTCGATGATTTCGCGGATGCGCCGTTTGACGCTGAGCGACGAGACTTCGACTGAGCCGTCAGCTTGGGCAGCTCCATGAAAGAAGAAGCGCAGTTCGAAGGTCCCGCGCGGGGTTTGCATGTAATTGCCGTTAGCTATGCGGCTGATCGTTGACTGTGAGACGCCGACCAGATCGGCGACTTTCGCCATGGTCAAGGGTCTCAAGCGATCGAACCCTTCGTCGAAGAACTCGGTTTGCATTTCGGTTATGCAGCAAGCAACTTTGTACAGCGTCGCATTGCGATACGCAATTCCATCAATGAGGCCTTCGGCTTCGCGGATCTTGTCCTTCAGGTAGTTCGACGTCTCTTTGTCTTTGACGGTCGATGCGATGACGCGATATTGCTCGTTAATCTTCAGGTCGGGAAGGTACAGGTCGTTGAGATGGACAGTGTAGGCGCCATCAGATTCTCGTTCTACGACAACTTCAGGCCAGATATGATTCGATGAAGTATCAAATTGCAACCCGGGTCGCGGGTTGCAACGGCGGATGTTCTCGAGCTCTTGCTCCAATTCATCTAAGGGGACGCCCATATCGCGGGCGACGCTGGCGACAGATTTCTTCTCGAGATCGGCCAGATGATTTGCAAGCAGGTCCTTGACAAGCGGGTTTAAGAGGCCTTCTGCGTCGAGTTGTGGTTTCAGGCATTCTGCAAGATTGCGGGCCGCCAAGCCCAAAGGTTGCAGGTGCTGGATAACATCGAGCACCTGCTCGATTTCGTTGGGTTTGGCGCCGAGCGCTTGGGAAATTTCATCGACGGTCATGGTCAGGTAGCCGCTGCTGTCGAGGTTGCCGGCGATAAAACCGCCGATGGCACGTATGCGCTCATCATCGGTCAGCATTCTCAGCTGCGACATCACATGCTCGGTGACCGTTTCGGGCGCTTCGAGGTAGCGGTCGAACGAAAACGTCCGCTGCGACATGTCGCGACGCTCGTAATCGAACGTTTCGGGCGAGCCATGTCCGCGCCCTTCTAGAATCGCATCGGTGCTGAGACGATGAGAGTGTCCTTCTACGCCCGCATATACCGTACGGTTCGAATCCGCAGTGCTAAACGAGACCTTCTCGTTAGGCGTGTCCGATGACGTTTCGTCGCGCCGCATGCTCGTCTTGGGCACATTGTCGGCGTAGTCTTGCGTATCGACGAGAACGGGGTTTTCCTCGATGCACGAGCTTACGTACTCAACTAAATTGGCAGCGTTGAGCTGCAAGACTGCGAGGCCCTGTTTGAGTTCGGTCGTCAGATGCAGCGTCTGCTGCTGTACAAGATCAGGACGTTGCGATAAATCCACGTGTCGCCTCTTCGGATACGTTCTTTGCCCTCGTTCCTCATACAAGTGCGCCAATCATCTACATGATACTTATCAAATTGCGAAATAGCTCAAAAATGGCCAAAAGCAATTTGAGAGCAAAGTCACAAAATGAGAAAAACCAGTTCAAGATCGCATTTAGTAACTATTCAGTTGAAGCCAACACCGTGTAGTTTTCGGTATGACCAGCATAGCGGATGCGCGTTTGCGGGCTACGCGATTTCCTTTGGGCAAACAGCCGAATGCGCCACCTAACAAAAATTGGCACGCTCTTTGCAACTACCAGAATCGAGGGAGGAAATCACCACGAGCAAGCTGGATGCGTATAGCGCACGCCTCCGCATGGCAGGCTCGAAGGCTCCCTTCCGACTAGTTGGAGTGCCCGCAAGGGCAACAGACCGAA
>CAMPAJ010000175.1 GCA_946631805.1 uncultured Eggerthellaceae bacterium | reverse complement strand
CAGGGGCCGAGCGCCCGGAAAACGAGCCGGTGGCTCGTTTTCAGCGAGGCCGGGCGGGCTTCAGCCCGCCCCCGTACACACTTCCAGAACTATTTCCCGAATGCGCGCAGCGCAGTCGGGAACCCCGCAATGTGGATCGGGGCGGTGGGATGGTTAGCCGAAGCCAAGCGAAAGGCCCACCACCTAAGGCTCGCAGGGCGGTGGGAGCGGATCTCGGAGCTGTTACTTTTTGCGCCAGATGTCGGTGACTACCCAGACGGAGAGGATGAAGGCGCCGAGGAAGCCGAAGAACGGGATGAAACCGACGCCGAGGAACGGGCCAGAGCCCGTGGCGCGCGCGTACATGCTCGAGCCGATGAACAGGCCTGCGATGACGATGCTCAGCGCCATGCGGTTTATGATCTTCGAAATCGACGCCATAAAGTCGTCGGAGCCGTGCATCTCCATGCTCATCTTGAATTGCCCTCGCGTGAGCATGCGCAGCAACTGCCCCGAGTATGCGGCCGCCTCGGTTGCGCCGTCAGACGCCTTGCGCAGGTCGATGGCCATATCCTGAAGCCTGTCCTTGGCTGATTCGATCGGGTCGCGCGAGCGGAGGATGTGCGAGTTTATGATATTGAGGATCGAATCGTTGGCGATGAAGTCTTGCAGGGTCCCCTCGATGGTGACGATGCCCTTCGACACGTTCGTGACCGCCGGCGGTAAGGTGATGTTGGACGTGCGCGTGACCTGCATGACGTCGTTGAGCATCTGGCCGATATCAAGATCGGCCACGTCGCAGGGCGCGTAACTGGCAATGAGCATGTCGAGGTCGGCCAGGAACAGCGAGTGGTCGAGCGAGCTTACGTCCTTCTGCTCGGCAAACGCGAGCAGAGCGTCCTTGAGCTTGTTGGCGTCCTGCAAGCCGACGGCTTCGATGATCTTGCCGAACCCTGCGCGCTGGATCGGCGTCAACCGGCCCGTCATGCCCAGGTCGAGGTACACGATCTTGCCATCGCGGATGACGACGTTGCCCGGATGCGGATCGGCGTGGAAGAAACCGAACTCCAGGATCTGCGTCGCGTAGTTGTCGAGCATCTTCTCGCCGATTTCGGCCAAATCGTAACCTGCAGCGACCAGGGCGTCCTTATCGTATATCGGGATTCCGTCGATGTATTCCATGACCAGGCAGTATTCGCTGCACAGCTCGGGATACACCCGCGGGCAGTCGATGAAGGCGACGTCCTTGTTGAGCTCCTTGAACTGCACGAGGTTTTCGGCTTCGCATTCGAAATCCGTCTCCTCGATGAACGTGCTCCACAGCTCTTCGACGACCTCGGCGAAGTTGAGCATCTGGTTTTCGGGCAGAAGATGCGAGAAACGCCCCACCATCGAGCGCATGATGTCGATGTCCTGCGCCATGGTTACCTGCACGCCGGGACGCTGCACCTTGACGGCGACGATATCGCCTCCCGTGAGGCGCGCTTTGTGCACCTGGGCAAGTGACGCGCTGCCGAGCGGTTTTGGGTCGATGGAATCGAACAATTCCTCGAACTGCTGCCCGTAGATGTCGTACAGGGCTTTCTTTACATCCTCGAACGGGAGCGGGTCGCACGACGTCTGGAGCTTCGAGAGCTCCTCGCAATACGCTTTGGGAAGGATCTCGGAACGGTTGGCCAACGTCTGGCCGATTTTAACGAAGCTCGGGCCCAGGTCTTCGAGTAAGGCGCGAAACTCCTCGGGCGAGAAGCCGCGCAATGCGTGGTGCTTGTTCAGGATGCTGGTGATTTCCTTCAGGCGGCGAGAACGCGACTTGTTGTTCAGGTCGAACTTGTCCTCGGGGTCGAGATCGGCACCCTGCCCAAAAAAATGCTTGAGGAGCGTGTTCTTTGGCATGATGTGCAAACCGCCTTTGCGAGCTTCCCCGCTTCACCTAGTCCTGAATATACCTATTGCCCACGCACGCCCGTTTGCATGCATGGGCAATGGCTATTATCCCACTATATGTGCAGTAGGTCTTCTAGTTTTTGACGCCGAAAACCTTGAGCACGTAGCTCTTCGCACCGTCCTTCCGCCCTCCCCCATGGTCATTAGGGTCATGCAGCTAGCATACCGACGTTCTCCTCGGTTATGAACTGCTGTTTTAGGTGGAAAGCAGTGGTGCCTTGTTACTCTTCGGCAGCCTCGTCGATGACTTCCTCGACTTCCTGGGCAGCGTCTTCGACGACCTGAGCAGCCTCGTCAACGACGTCTTCGACGGATTCGATCACGGCATCTACCTCGTCTTCCGCCTGTGCCTCGTTGGCGCTGGCGGCTGCTTCGTTCTGCGCCTTGGCGATTTCGGCTGCCTTGGCGGCAAACGCTTCGCGCTCTTCGGGGTTCATGGCCCTCATCGCCGCCTCCAGAGCCGTCTCGCGCACGCCTTTCGTAGCGCCATCGGCCTTGCGGCGTAGCTCGTCATTGAGCTCGCGGCCCTGATCGAGCGTGAGCTCGCCCTTTTCCACGAGCTGATCGATGATCTCCTTGCCCTTTTCGCCCGTATAGGCCATGGCACCGATGCCTGCAAGGAAAATATTCTTGAAACCATCGCCGATGTTCGACATAGCAGCCTCCTCAGCTCTCCAAGCATGACTCCCGACTATCTTGGCCGGGCTTGTTACATAAGCTAATGATGAACCCAATCAACGATATTCGCAAGGCACAATTCTCTTACGGTTTAGCGTTGGAACGGAAACGAGCAAGTATGCCGAGCAGTCCTGCGCGCACATTCGAATGTTAAACACCGGTACCTAGACTATTAATCAACGAAGCCCCGCGAGGGGCAGGCGGGGCGGTTTAGCCGAAGCCAAGCAAACGTCTACGCGCCGTCGCGCAGGGCTTTGAGCTTGGCGAGCGTGCCGGCGTCGATGCGGTCGGCGACGGTGCGCTTCTGCGATATCTTGGGAGTCTCGTCAAGGCGCACCTCGTCGAAATAGCGGTCGAGCTCGAGGCTGAATCCCTCGGCGCTCATACGGTCGACCCCCAGGCCGAACACCGTGTCCTGAATCGTCGCATCGCTCGTTACGACCATGACCTCGAAGCCGTTCTCGCGGCCCTCGAAGGCGAGCTTCTCGATAACCTTGTCGGCACTGCTACCCGCCGGCGAGAACATGATGCGCACGCCGCCGACCTTCTGGGCCTCCCCCGTCGACTCATCGTTGCCGCCGCCGTCGAAGACGATGGTGGCGCGCCATTCGCGCCCTGAATAGTGCACGACGTCGTTTATGAGCATCTCGCGCGCCCGATTGAACCAATCATGGTCGTAATCGGGCATGCTGAGCGAAATGTTCTTGTAGCGGCTCCCCGACCTTAGGACGTTGTATCCGTCGACGATGAGCAAGCGCTTGCGGTTCATCGGCATGGCGCACTACCAGTTCTGGCGAAGCCATTCATACATGCATGCCGTGGCAGCCTGGGCAACGTTGAGCGAGCCGACTTGGCCCATCATGGGAAGGCGCCCTGCCATGTCGCAATGCTCGAGCACCAGATGCGAAACACCGTCGTGCTCGTTGCCCACGACCAGCGCGATCTTGCCCTTGAGGTTGACTTCCCACAGCTCGTTTTGGCTATGCTCGGTTGCAGCGCATGCCCAAAAACCGTCTTCCTTAAGACGGTCGAGCGTGCTGGAGACGTTCGCCGTCTGCGCTATGGGCAGGTGCGCCACGGCGCCCGCCGAGCTCTTGTAGGTCGACGCCTCGACGCGGCCGCTGCGCTTGTTGGGGATGATGAGGCCAGACGCCCCGACTGCCTCGGCCGAGCGGATGATGGCGCCGATGTTGCCCGAATCCGTGATGTGGTCGCACACGACGACGAGCGCGCGCCCGCCGTGCTCCTCGGCATACGCGTTGGCGTTGCCGACGATGTCGCCGACGCCTACATAGGGAAACGGCCTCGTCTCGGCCATGACACCCTGATGACTGCCGCGCGCCGATTTCTCATCCAGCTCTGCACGCGGCACGAGGATGACCGGTATCTCGCGCTGGCGTGCCTTGCGCTTGATGTCCTCGATCATGGGCTCGCGCTTGGCGTTGTCGGCCAAAAGTATCTTCTTCAAGGGCACATCCGTGCGCATGGCCTCGATGACCGGCCGCTTGCCCTCTACGTAATCTGCCATGTGAAACCTTTCAGCTCTATGCGAACAACGCGTCGAACGGGTTGACGTCGCCCCCGCGCAGGGCGCGTGCGGGACCCTCGAGCGTCTGGGCGAACGTCTGCAGCTCGAAATCGCGCTTCTCGCCCGTGCGGCGCAGCTTGACCTCGACCTTGCCCTCGGCCAGGCCGCGCTTACCGACGACGACCTGCAGCGGCCAACCGATGAGGTCCGCATCGGCGAACTTGACGCCGGCGCGCTCCTTGCGGTCGTCGATGGCAACTTCGAATCCGAGCGCCTCGAGATCCTCGGCGATCTTCTGGGCTGCCGGATGCACGACGTCGTCGTTGACGGCAAGCGGCACTACGCAAATGTGAGCAGGGGCCACCGAAGCCGGCCAGATGATGCCGCCGTCGTCGTGGAACTGCTCGACGATCGCAGCCATCGAACGCGAAACGCCCACGCCGTAGCAGCCCATGATGAAGGGCTTCTCGGTGCCGTCCTCGTCC
>CAMPAJ010000174.1 GCA_946631805.1 uncultured Eggerthellaceae bacterium | reverse complement strand
GAAAACGCCCCTCCCGCCCCGACAAGCACGCTATCGTTTACCCCATTGGGGCGAGAAAAAAGTGCGCTGGTCCTCGCGCGTCGGGTTTACTTCACATCATCATTCCCTGCTGCGGAATGCGCGAAAACGTCCCTTCCGCCCCGACAAGCACGCTATCGTTTACCCTATTGCAGCGAGTGGGGGGCGCTGGCCTGCCGCTTCGCGGCGGGGGCCAGCTGGCGAGCGGGAAGGGAGGCTTTGCTGTTCATGTTGGATGCAGACGGAGGGCCTTTCCTGGCCGCGGGCGATTAGGTTGTTGGCGAGCGCGCCTCTTCTTTTCGGGGCTTGCTAGCTTTAGTGTGAACGGGAGGGATGGTTGTCGACGGCGTGACTGTTTGTTGGTAGTAAACTTGACTGCGAATGTAAGCGAATGTTGGCTAACGGTTTCGATGGTTGAACTGGGGGCGGATGGATGTCGAACGCTGAGCGATTTATTGAGAAGTACAAGGTGTTCGAAAGCGCGGTGAGGGCGGCTTATGGGCTTTCGAACGAGGAGTCGATTCGCAATTTCCTGGTACGGCAGCCAGAGTTCTCTAAATACCAGGCCGAAATCGTATGCTGCCAGGAGACGCGCAACCTCTTGCAGCACCAGCCCATGATCAGGGGCGCGTATCCGGTCGAGCCGAGCGACAAGCTGATCGAAACGCTCGATGCGCTGATGGCGAAGGTGGTTGACCGGCAAACGTGCCTGGACATATGCGTTAAAACCAGCTCTGTCTTCTCGGCGCGGATGAACGACAGCGTGAAGGGCGCCATGGCCACGATGCGTTCGAAACGCTATTCCTGCATTCCCGTCGTCGATGAGCAAAACAGGGTGCTCGGTGTTTTCGGCGAAGGGTCGATCTTCGACTACTTGGCCGACGAGGGAATTGTTGAGCTGGGAAGCGATTTGAGCTTCGGCGACCTGAAAGACTACATCGACCTTGATGGACGCGAAGGCGCCCTTAACCTGTTCCTCCCCCACGACTACCCCGTCGACAGGCTGCTCAACCGCATCGAGAGCGCTCTGGGCGCCGCGAAGCGCTTCCAGGTCGCCATCATCACCAACACCGGTAACAAGTCCGAGCCTATGCAGGGCATCGTCACCCCCTGGGACGTCCTCGCGAGCGACAGCCTGTAAGGAAGGTGAAATGGGGTCGTAGCCGTTTTCACATTCTCACGCGAAAACGGCTACGACCCCATTTCACATTTTGCCGCAGGGCGCGCTTTGCACTCACGTAGCTCACGCGGCCCTTCCAGCCCATCCAGCCCATCCGACGTGGTGTCGGCAGAAAGCGTGAAAATGGCCACGACCCCGTTTCACCTAGGCGAAGAAGTCGGGGAACTCGTCGAGCAGGCGCTTCACGGGAAAACCGATGACGGTGTCGAGGTCGCCTTCTATGTGGTCGATGAACGGCGCGGCGCCGGACTGGATTCCGTAGGAGCCGGCCTTGTCGAACGGGTCGCCCGATGCGATGTAGTCCGCGATCTGGTCATCGGTCAAGTCCTTGAAGTACACGTAGGTCGTGTCCACGAACGTGCGGTAGAACAAGCTCACGTCCTGGCCCTTCGGCGCGTGCACGGCCCAAAGCGACACGGCGGTGTGCACGTCGTGCCCATGGCCCGACAGCGCGCGGAGCATGCGCTCGGCATCGGCGGCATCGCGGGGTTTTCCGAATATCTCGCCCCGGAACACGACCATCGTGTCAGACCCCAGGACGATCATGGTTCCGTCGTACTCGGGCACGACCAGCTCCTCAACGGCTGCACGCGCCTTTCGCTCGGCGAGTTTCTTGACGGCCTCGACCGGTTCGGCAGCCAAATCGGCATCGAGCGATTCGTCGACGTCGACGGCATGCACCCTAAACGCCACGCCCGCATCGGCCAGCAACTGGCGACGTCGCGGCGAGGCACTCGCCAGCACCACATCGAATTCTTCCACACCCATCAGCACTTCTCCTCTATACGTATACGCATGGGACACACGACCAAAGCCCAACACGAGGGAATCTACCAGCGAGCGAAACCCACCTTAGCTTCCCGAGCTACTGCTATCGCCTAGCACATGCATCCGGCATTACCAGAGCGCCAGCAGATCTATTGGCGCCCAACGGGCAACTTCGCTTCATCCCAAACCGTCGAATCCCGCTGCATGCTCGTCATCACCGCGATCGACAGCAATCGACCTCCACGACACCTTTGCGTGCTCGCCAACGCTACGCGCGCTTGCGGCGCGTGCGGAAAGCCGCCATGGGCTCGATGCGCACGCCCTGTTTGTTGGAGCTCACGGCGATGTTCCCTTGAATGTTCACAACGTAACCGCTCCTGGGCTTGCCGTCCTCGAATGCGCCCAGCACGGCATCGACCGACGCCGTCTCGATTCTATCGTTAGGGTCGAGCATGCTCTCCAAGACCTTGACGGCGACGCGGCGCAGCAGAGGCGTGCGCTCGGCGGCCAGCATGGGTGAGAGCACGAAACCCTCTTCCGCTGGCTCGAGCGGCACGACATGGCGCGCCACGAGCTCGTCGGTCATGGCGTCGAGCATATCGTCTTCGTCGCCTATGAGGTTCATGGTGCGCGTAAGCGTGGACACGAGCTGGGGATTGCGCTCTTTGGCGAGCGGTATTATCTCATGGCGCACAAATGCCCTGAACCGGTCGGTATGCTGGTTCGTCGCGTCCTCGCGCCAGAGCATCTCGTGCTCGTCGCGCATCACGGGCAAATCGCGCGTTATGCGGCCTATGATGTAATCGCGCAGCTCCTGGCGCCCCGCATTCAGCAATGGACGCGCAACCTGCCCGTTCAGGTACAACATGGACCTGAAGCCGCCGGGACCCGTCCCGACAATCGAGCGCATGTAGAAGTTCTCGATGCGGTCGTCTGCGGTGTGGGCAACGAAAATGCGGCCGCTCGACACGGGCACGCCCAGCTCACGGCACGCATCCGAAAGCGCCTCATGCGCCGCAGCGTAGCGCTCCCGCCGCGCGATCGCCTCGACGTTGCCGTGCTCCGCCTCGGCGAGGGAGGCGATGTCCACCTCGACGGTCGTGAGCTTAATGTCGAGCATGCGCGCGAGCTCGGCAACGAACTCGGCGTCGTCATCGGCATCGGCCCCGCGCAGCTTGTGGTTGACGTGCAGCATCGACAGTGGCCCAACCGTGCCTTCCTCGCGCAATTCAGCCATGATATAGGCCATCGCGACCGAATCGGAACCGCCCGAAACCATGAGCAGGATCGGCGCGTCAAGATCGCATATGAGCCGACGCTCGCTAATCACGCGAGCGACATCCTGAGCTAGCAAAGCCATATCGTCTTCTTCCATTCCACCTTATACGAACGCACGAGTCCGCGCTGGCTCAGCGCAAAGGCTGGACATCTGCATGCCTCATTCAGCGCACCAGCCGCTAGAAGCCCGCATAAACCCGCACGACGAGCCGACGTCCGGCAGCTTGCATGGCCCCACGGAACGCATCAACACCCGAACCGCCAGAATAAGGTGCCATCCTGGTTTCGGGAGCGCAACTTAAGCCAATTGACCACCGCTACAACTCGAAGAACTCGATTATACGCGCAATCGCGACGTCCATCTTCTTGGGATCCCTGAAGCGGTGGTCGGCACCCTCGACGGCAACGAGCTCTATCACGTTGTCGTCTGCGAACGATGCCGAATCCTCGAACGGCACGATATCGTCGGCCGTCCCGTGGATAATGAGCAGGTCATCGGCAAAATCGAAGAAATCATGCGAACGGATATCGGCTTGCTGCAGCTGATCGAGAAACTGCTTCCCGATTTTCACCTTGCGGTCGAAGCCCACGAGCACGGGTTTGCCGGCGGCTATCTTGGCCCGGTCGTCGTCGGTTGCTACGGCTCCCAGAAGCGTGTCGTACATGTCGATGGCAGGGCAGCGCAACGCGATCTTCCTGAAAGGATTGCCATGGTCGAGCAGGTATTTGAGGAGGATATACCCGCCAAAGCTCGTACCGTACGCATACAGCTCGTCCGTGCCGAAGTGCTCGCGAGCGTAGTCGAGGACCACCGTCAGGTACGTATCGCAATCCTCGAGCAGCAGGTTCTTGCGCGCGTCGTCGCCATGGCACGGCCAGTCGAACACGATGACCGCCGTCCCCTTGCGCTTGGCAACCGCCCTGTTCGCGAACGTTTCGGCTGCCTTGTTATCCTTATGCCCGCCAAACCCGTGGCAGAACACGATGACGCGCTTGACGTTGTGCGCATCGGTGCAATAGAGCTTGCACCGTATGCTGCAGCCCTGCTCGTTAATGTCGAAGTACTTTTGCATATCGCTTAGCTAACCAAACTTTCCGAAAAACCCAGCACCAATAGACCTTGATTGTAAACGCAGCCGCTTAGCATGTCGGCTATCAATAGCTGCAAAGCCCCTTGGCCGATACAGCCAACGAGGCTTGGACTCAACAGGATAGCGCAGCCTCCGGTGCGGATTACCTGAAGCCAAGCGAACGACCGCGCCCTTCCGCAACCCGAGCATTCGGGGCGATGCGGCTCACATCTTGCAAAGCAGCCCCACCGCCTCGACGTGGTCGGTGTGCGGGAACATGTCGACCGGCTGCACCAGCTCCAGC
>CAMPAJ010000173.1 GCA_946631805.1 uncultured Eggerthellaceae bacterium | reverse complement strand
GGACCCGCCTCGCGCTTTTTCGTCCCTCCGACTGCGCTAAGGAAAACGGCGATTAGCGCGCGCCTGTGGCTTTCCCACATCAACGGTATTGACGCTTGCTTGCATTGCCGTTTTCTTGAAAGCGCGGTCGGAGGGACGGCGCTCAGAGGGTCCGCGCTAGCCCGTCCCGGCCGCGGAGTCTCGGGCGCACTCCTTTCGAAAGCTACGTTAACTATTTGGCCGCACGAAACAGTATCCCGAATATAACGAAAGGCCTTGAGGCGTCCTCGCAAGCGGGGGGGTGGGGTGCTTGGGGGGGCTCAAGGCCTGGTGAAAGCTTGGGTATGGGGCTGGCGGGTTACTTCTTGCCGCCGAGGATGGCGCCGGCGATGCCGATTACGTCGTCGAGGCCGAGGCCGTCGCTCAGGTCGATGCCTGCAACGCCCTTGCCGAATGCGACGTTGGCGAGGTTGCCGAGCATGTCGGAGATGGGGTCGGCCTGCGTTGCCGTCGACTGGGATTCCGCAATGGGTGCGCCGAACAGCGATTGGGCCATGGCGTGGGCGCTTCCGCCGTTGTCGGCCAGCAAGCTCGAGGCGATGCTCGCCAAGTTGCCAAAATCGACCTGCTGCCCGTTGGCCAGAGCCGAGAACGCTGCGAGCGCTTGGCTCACATCATCGCGCGAAACTTCTTCCTGCCCCGTAGCCTCGCGCACGGTGGAATACGGATGTTCGGCGAGGTTGTTCATCAAGCTGGGGTTGGAAACGACGCTGTTCACCAACTGTTGGACGATATCCTGAGACGCCATTGGTGCTCCAATCACTCGGGGTTTGCTTCCTGCTCAATTATAGCGCGTGAATGGGCAGTTCGACGAGCGCAGTTGCACCGCCGATTTCGGGTTCGACGAATCGCACGGTTCCGCCGAGCTCCTCCACGGCGCTCTTCGCAACCGACAGCCCCAAGCCGGTGCTGCCTTTCCTGCGAGCGCTCTCGCTTTCGAGGCGGACGAACCGCTCGAAAACGCGCTCGAAGGCGCTCCCAGGGCGAGCGCGCACGCCCCTGCGAGAATGAGCGCGGCAATGGCGACCATCCCCACTGCCCGATGCAGCCACAAACATTTCAGCTGGTTCATAACAACCCCTTCCCTTTGGGTTTTACTTGCGAAAGCTGCAATGCAACCTGGCGGCTTACCGGCATATGGGCCGAGGATGAAAGCGGTGGCGCAACGTCGAATCTCGCAGGCCGTTCGCTTTCCCGAGTTGAATTCCTTGCGCCCATATGCCGCAAGCTCAAGAACTGCATGCACCGCGGCGCGTCGTACCTCCGCCCCACGATGGTTATACTGTAGTATGCTCACCTGAGAAAAAGCTTAGCGAGCATTGCAGCGGGGCGCACGTGTGGAACGGAGGCGTAATGTTCAAGCTGACTGACGAAGAATTCGAAAGCGCCGTCATGAGCGCGCTGGATTCCATTCCCGAAGAATTCCTCGACGAGCTCGAGAACGTGGCGATTACCGTTGCGGACGAGCCCGAAGACGAAGACTTCGAGGCCGACGGGCTGTATACCGACAGCGGCGATTTGCTTGGCATATACGACGGGTTGTCGCTAGCAGAGCGCGATTCGGGCTATGGCATGGGCGATTACCCCGACACGATAGTCATATTCAAGGGACCGCACGAGCGCCTTTGCCGCTCGCGTACCGAGGTGTTCGAGGAAATACGCAAAACCGTCGTGCACGAGATTGCACACTACTTCGGCATGGACGAGGACCAGGTCGATGACATGGGTTACGCATAGCGCATGCGGTTGAGACATCTGGCATACCGGGCATGGCAGACCGCATGGGGGCTCCCCCAAACTGCGGCCGGGCTCTGCGTGTACGCGGCAAACGCCCGCAAGCCCCATTTCGCCCATCACGGCGCCATCGTGACGATTTGGCGGAAAAACGCCGGGCTCTCGCTCGGGCCGTTCGTGTTCCTAAACGCCTGGCACGGCAATGTACCCGTCGAAGAGCAAGATGAACGGTCCCCGCGTTACGTGGAATACCTTCCGGGCATCGTGCTCGACGACAGGCTGCTCGTGCACGAGTACGGCCACACGGTCCAATCGCTCATCTTGGGCCCCTTGTATCTTCCCGTCATCGGATTGCCGAGCGTTATCTGGCTCAACGCGCCGCGCCTCGCGCAGCGGCGGCACGACTTGGGCATATCGTATTACGCGTTGTACCCGGAACGCTGGGCAAACCATCTTGGCAAACTCGTGCTCAAACGCCCCTCGATGGGTCAGGCGCTCATCGACTAGCAATCCTGCAAGAGCAATCGCCGTTTCGGGGTACACTAGCGCTATGATCAAATTCGAAGAAACAACCGCAACCCGCGAGCAGCTCGAATCCCGCCGCTCGCAGCTGGGCGGGGAACCCGCCCATACGGCGATGCCCGCTCGGCCGGACGCTCGACTCCGCCTGCACGTCCTGGCAAGCGGAAGCAAGGGGAACTGCTCGGTCGTGGAAGACTTGGCCACCGGAGCCTGCATCGTCATCGACTGCGGCATCAGCAAAACCGCCTTCATGCAATGTAGCGCCGAATGCGGGCTGGACCCCTCGTTGGTCAAGGCCATCTTGGTAACGCACGAGCACACCGACCACACGAAGGGCCTTGGAGTGCTCACGCGCGGCCTCGCGAAGCTCGGCGCGCAACCGAGCGTATACGCAAGCACGGCCGTGCACGACGCGAGCGCCGAGCTCAGGGCTATCGAGAATGCCGTCGACATGAGGCATTTTGCAAGCGGAGACGACCTGTCGCTGGCAGGCATGCTCGTGCATGCGTTTCCGACCTCGCACGATGCGGCCGAATCGTTTGGATTCCGGTTTGACGTCGAAGGCGATTCCATTGGTTTCATGACCGATACGGGCATCCCGACCGGCGAGAGCATCGAAGCGCTTAAAAGCTGCCGCGTGCTCGCCCTGGAATCTAACCACGACCTCGACATGCTGGAGCACGGGCCCTACCCGTACTACCTGAAAGCGCGCATCGCCTCCGAAAGGGGGCATCTTTCCAACGAGCAGTCCTCGAGCTTGCTGGAACAGTTGCTCTGCAACGAAATCGAGCGTGTTGTAGGCATGCACGTTTCCGAAAACAACAACACCTACGCCCTGCCGCGCACGGCGCTGGCAGACGCCCTCGCGCGCAACGACCATCCCGCCCGCGCGCTCGTGGGCTACCAGAACCGTCCCGTTAGCGTGCTGTAAGGAAGGGCGCTCCGCTAAACCACGTTGACGTGTGGCCAGCCATGCGCCCATCACGAGTGGGAGCGAAATGGGTCGCAGAACGTTTCTGGTGCTCATTTCAAAAAACGACCCCCGTATCTCGGGGGTCGTTCAGGCTTGCAGCCTTCATGCCGGCTGCAAGCACCTATGATTCGGTTGCTTACGCGAAGAAGATGCCAATCTCGCGCTCGGCGGATTCGGGGGAATCGGAGCCATGGATAACGTTCTCGTCCATGGTCAGGCCAAAATCACCACGGATGGTGCCCGGTGCGGCATCCGCCGGGTTCGTGGCACCCATGAGCGTGCGGACCTTGGACACTGCACCCTCGCCCGAAACGACCATCTTCACGACGGGACCAGAGGTCACGTATGCGATGAGGCCGTCGTAGAACGGCTTGCCCTCGTGCTCGGCGTAATTGGCCTTGGCCTGCTCGTCCGTGACCATTTCGAGGCGCATCTGCTCGATGGTCAGGCCTGCGCGCTCGAAGCGGTTGACTATCTCGCCGATGTGGCCATTGCGCACGCCATCGGGCTTGATCATGGTGTAGGTCTTCTGAATTGCCATGTTGCATTCCTTTCCGCCGCCCATTGGCGGCATGTTTACTACAAAGACCTGCCCAGAATCACTTCTAGGCAGGTTTTATCTCATACACGGCAAGCGTATGCTAGCTTGCCGAAGAAGAGCTTGACGAAGCAGCCTCCGCCGATGCCGAGCTCGCTTCCGCGCTCGCCGAGGAGGCGCTCGCCGAATCACCCGAATCCGCCGCCGCAGACGATGCTTCCGCCGATGCCGAGGCTGCCGAACCGGAGCTTGCAGCGGCGCTATCGGCTGAAGCCGTATCGGCCTGCCTACTTGCAAAATACAAATCGACGCCCGAGACCTTCCAGCCTATGAGGTCGCGTACGAGCGTGATCTCGTACGTGACCTTGCCGCCTTCGGGCGTCGTGGCCGTCGCATACGCCGTCGACGTGCTCATGTCGCGCGAGACGCCGTCGACCTCGATTGTGGAACCCGGTTCCACGAGAGCTGCATATGCTTGGATGTCTTCGGGAGTCAGGCCATCAACGTACACCTCATTCGAAGACGGGTCCTCGAACAGCTTCTCGACGACCATCTCCTGCATGGGGTAACCGTAACCCTTCATATACAGGAACAGGCCCGCACCCAGCGCGGCCAGGATGAGCAGGATAATGACGATGAGGATCTTGAGGCCCACGCCGCGGCGCTTGCGGTCGAGTTTGACCACGCCCTTCGACCATTGCTCGAGCTCTTGGTCGCTTGCTTCGAAGAAATAGTCGGCGTTGTTCGTGGGATCGCCCTGATGCGCGTACTGGTCGGCGAAGTAATAGTCTTCGGATACGGCACGCTCGTCGACG
>CAMPAJ010000172.1 GCA_946631805.1 uncultured Eggerthellaceae bacterium | reverse complement strand
TGGATGGCGGCCATAACCCGCAAGGCGCCCAGGTGCTGGCCGATTCGCTTGCCGACGTGTTCCCGGGCGAGCGCATCGTGTTCTTGATGAGCGTGCTCGCCGACAAAGATTACCGGGCCATGATTCGCGCCGTGGCGCCTCTGGGTAGCGCTTGGGTGTGCGTGACCTC
Organism: uncultured Eggerthellaceae bacterium; assembly: GCA_946631805.1. The sequence continues at coordinate 4,470 of CAMPAJ010000172.1, read as the reverse complement.
GCCCAACGCCGCCCGCGCCCTTTCGGCCGATGATTTGGCTGCAGCCATTCGCGAGGAGTCTGGCATGCCCGATCTTCATGTGGAAATCGCCGACGGCTTCGCGCAGGGCATTGCCCGCGCCAAGGAGCTCGCCGGCGCCCAGGGCGTCGTTTGCGCCTGGGGCAGCCTGTACTCGATTTCCGAAATCGACCGCGCGCTGGGATTGTAGGCGGCGAAGGCGTGAAAAGGGGTCGTAGCCATTTTCACGCCAATTTCGCCCCCCTTGTTCTCGTGCTTGTTGGTGACGTGAAATTGGCTACGACCCCTTTTCACGTTCCTGCCAAAAGATGACAGCGGGGCGCATGTTTATTACTGCAGAAAAACGGGACGGGAACCAAAGCGGTCCCCGTCCCGTCATGAGTGCGTTTCGCAGCGCCGCGCGACGCCGTTTCGTTTACAGCGACTCGATATGCTTCACGACGTCGCCGAGGTTTTTCAGGCCTTCGGGCTCGCCGAAATCGATGTCGAGCTTTTCTTCCAAATCGCAGATGAGCTGCACCAGGTCGAGCGAGTCGATGTTCAGCGAGTCAAACGTCGATTCTTCCGTAACTGCGGCAGGGTCGACGTCCAGGTTTTCAACCAGAATTTCCTTGATGGTATCGATGGTCGCCATGTGGCCTCCTCGGGATGGGTCGTGGGTTTACAGTGCTTGCTTCAGCAGGCCGTAGCCGCCGTCGCCACGGCGGTACAGGACGCACACGGCCGACGTGTCGCGGTCGGTGTAGGCGAAGAAGTCGTGGCCGAGCAGGTCGATCTGGATGAGGGCCTCTTCCTCGGTCATCGGCTCGAACTCGATTTCCTTCACGCGTACGATCTCGTCGTCGGAAAGCTCCGCCATGAGTGCGTCGAGGTCGAGGTCGCCTGTGCCCTGGGGGATGGTCTTGATAGAGCCGGTTTCGCTCTGGCCGGCGCGCACCTTGCGGTCGATGACGCGCGTCTTGTACTTGCGCAGCTGGCGCAGCACCTTGGCAGCCGCGACGTCGATGGCCGCGTACATGTCCTGCTCGTCCTCTTCGACGCGCACGACGTTGCCCTTTGTGCGAATCGTGACTTCGCATTTGCAAGGCAGGGCGATGGAGGGGTTCTTCTTAACGCTCAGGACGACTTCGGCCTCGAGCGGATCGATGTCCATGACCTTCATGGAGTTGCCAATTTTTTCTTCGGCATATTGGCGCAGTGCATCGGATACGGTCATTTTGCGCCCGGCTACTGTGATTGCCATGACTACCTCTTCTTCCGTGGGCGAATAAAAAACAGCCCGACCATGCGTGCCAATGCACCTTAACGGGCAAAGTGAGCGATGTCGTTCCGCTCCGTCATCGTGGCACTCCTGGTCTCAAGCTGGTGAAAACAGGATACCGCAAACTAGCCCGTCGTGCTTATGATTTTGTGAGCCGTTTGCGTTTCGTCGCATTTGTCGATGCGTGTTGATTCCGAATGCAGGCTCTCGAACGAGTCAAGTTATTATTGAGCCTCCATCAGCTCTACCATAGAGGCGGTGGGCTATGGGCGATTCTGCAGATACTGTCCAGTCATCCACATCCAGCTAGCCAAAATCAAATGAACGGTCCTATCGCCTTCCTGGACGGGGTGGCAAGCGAGGGGCTGGCGTGAACGGCAACCGAGTCAATGACAATTGGCTCGGTGGAACGATACGCGCCGTTCAAATGCAAAGTTATTGCTATACTTTGCACCATTGGTTTTGACCGAACGACGAGAGGATGGGCCCATGCAGACCGCCGCGATTGTTTTGGCAGCCGGTGCCGGCACCCGCATGAAATCGAAGAAACCCAAGGTAGCGCACGAAATGTTAGGAAAACCGCTCGTGAGCTGGGTTCTCGATGCCGCGGAGCAGGCGGGGATCCAGAAGACCGCCGTCGTCGTGGGCCATATGCGCGAGCAGGTCGAGCCCCTCGTGGAAGGCAGGGGCGAAGTGGTCGTGCAGGAACAGCAGCGGGGAACGGCCGACGCCGTGATGTCGTGCCGCCAGGCGTTCGAGGGCTTCGAGGGCTCGCTGCTCGTACTTTCGGGCGATTGCCCCCTCATCACGGCCGATACGATGCGTGCCTTGCTGGAATTGCGCGAGCGCGAGGATGCGGCGGTCGTCGTGCTGACGATGCACCCGGACGACCCGTTTGGCTACGGCCGCATTATCAGGGACGCTCAGGGGCAGGTCGAGCGCATCGTCGAGCAAAAGGATGCCACGCCCGAAGAGGCCGCCGTGGGTGAGTGCAATTCCGGATTCTATTGCTTCGATGCGAAGGCGCTGTTCGAGGCGCTCGAGCAGGTGGGCAGCGACAACGCGCAGGGCGAGTTCTACCTGACCGACGTATTGGAAATCTGCCGGAAGGCGGGCCGACCGGTCTTGGCGCTCGCGGCCGAGGACGACGCCGAATGCCTGGGAATCAATTCGCGTGCGCAGCTGGCCGAGGCCACGAAAATCGCGCAAAGGCGCATCAACGCGGCCCATCTGGCAGCGGGCGTGACCATGCTCGATCCCGAGCTCGTTTGGATTGGCCCCGACGTTACGATCGATGCCGACGTGGAGCTTTTGCCGCAGACGATTCTGTACGGAAACACCAAGGTTGCCGAAGACAGCATAATCGGGCCGAACGTGCGCTTGCTCGACGTCACCGTTGGGCGTGGCTGCATTATCGAGCAGGCCGTCGGTTCGGGCGTGCGCCTGTACGACGGTACCGTGTGCAGGCAGCTCGTGCTTTCCTAGCTTCACGGCCTGCAACGTAGCTTGAATTCAAACGGCGCCAGTGGTTTGGCCTTGGCGCCGTTTGCTGCTTGCAATGGCATGTTGACCATCAGTCTAGCTCTAAATGGGTAAAATCGTTTGCTTGGCAACAACGTCGTTTCATCGTCCTGTGCTTCGCCTGGGTCTATCCGATTGGGTTTCGACGCCCTTAGCCTGTTTGGCGGTCTGGCGTTTCTGAGAAACGATGACTCAATTGCATCGCGAATGAGCTGCGGATTCTTTAAAGAAAATATCGAGTGCGTCAATAACTAGATAAGCAGCATGATTTAATGGTTACAAATTGTAAACAAGTGGCAAAAGGCAAGGAGTAGCCATGACCGGAATGCAGAAAACGATGGCAGTATTTGCCGGCTCGGTGAATCCGCCGCTGGCGCAAGGCATTGTTGAAGAGTTGGGAATCGAGCTCGGCAATGTCAAGCTCGAAAAATTTGCCAACGGAGAAATCTACGCTCGCTACATCGAGAGCGTACGCGGGGCCGACGTCTTCCTTGTGCAATCCGTGTGCGCCGGCTCGGGCTATGACGTTAACGACGCTCTTATGGAGCTGCTCATCATGGCGGATGCCGCAAAGCGCGCTTCGGCCCGTTCGGTTTGCGCGGTTATTTCGCATTATGGTTATGCGCGCCAGGAGCGCAAGGCCGCGCCGCGCGAGCCCATTACCGCCCGCTTGGTCGCCGATCTCATCTCGTCTGCGGGTGTGGACCGGGTTATTGCCATCGACCTGCATCAAGATGCTATCCAAGGCTTCTTCGACATGCCGGTGAACCATATGACGGCCATGCCGTTGTTTGTCGAGTACTACAAGAGCATGGGATTCGACCCCGAGAAGCTGTGCGTCGTGTCGCCCGATGTAGGCCGCGCGAAAGCCGCGAAGAAATTCCAGACGCTGCTCGACAGCGACATCGCCATCATGCACAAGGATCGCCCGCGCCACAACCAGTCCGAGATTACGGCTCTCATCGGCGATGTTACCGGCAAGATTTGCGTCATTAACGACGACATGATCGACACGGGCGGCACGCTGTGCGCCGCCGCCGACACGCTGCTCGCCCGCGGCGCCGAGAAGGTGTACGTGTGTGCAACCCACGGCCTGTTCAGCGGCCCCGCATACGAGCGCATCGAAGCTTCCAACATCGAAGAAGTCGTCGTGACCGATGCCGTGCCCGTTCCGCCCGAGCGCCAAAACGGCAAGATCAAGGTGCTCTCGATTGCTCCGCTCGTCGCCAAGACCATCGAGTGCGTGTACACGAACGGGTCCGTCGCGAAGCTGTTCGAATAGGATTGCCACGGTTTTTGTGGTCAGTTGCTCGCCACCGCCGGCGTTTGCAGCGCGCTACGCTAAACCGCCGTTGACGCGGGGCCGACGATGCGTCCGCCGTGACTCGTGGGGCTGTAACAAAAGCCGAGTTTGGAGCACTCGTATCGGACAGCTCAAACTCAGCATGTGGGTCGGTTGAAACTCTGCGTGGCGAGCATCCAGCCCGTCTGCCGTTTGGGATGACTTGCTGGCCCGCAAAAGCTGCATATTGGCTCAGGTTAGACTTCTGTTACATCCGTCCCTCCTGCGGGCAGGGGTGCAGGGCCATCTCGAGTGCGACTGGCCAGCAGCCCTGAGGCCGATGCGATATTAGATCAAAGGCTGGATGGGCGATCGTTTAACCGTGGCC
>CAMPAJ010000171.1 GCA_946631805.1 uncultured Eggerthellaceae bacterium | reverse complement strand
ATGCTCGGCACACGTTGCTGATTTCCTGGAGTTTCTGGCGAGCGGCGATGACCTGACATCGACAGAGCGAGATAGCTTGCGAAAGCGCGGTTCACATACGAAGCGTATCGGACAGCTGGCCGATGCTATGCGTACCGTCGAATTCGAGCTTACGGGGCGAGATTTTGACGAGGTCGATTTTCTGCCGTTCGGACCATGGACGGACGATGGGAAAGGGAGCCTCCTGAATCCGAGGGAAAGTGCCTTTCTGAATAGCCGCTACAGGAACTTGTTGGTTGCATCTCCTTTTCTGAGTGACGCACACGATTCACCCTTGCAGCGGTTTTCGAGCCAACGGAGTGGCGAAAGCGGACGCTTCATGCTCTTGAGTCGCGAAGACTCTCTTGCCAAGCTAAAACCCGATCTAAGAGACAATTACGAGTGCTATGCGCCGGTTGCTTGGCTCTCCGATGTTGCGCTGGAGGGCAGCGGCGATGAAGGCGAAGCGCCCGAAGCCGCTAACTATTCAAATTTACATGCAAAGGTTTATTTTGCCGAGGAGCCGAACAGTAAGCGTCATCTCTACATCGGTTCGCTAAATGCGTCTCGTAACGGCTTGTACAACAATGTTGAAGCTCTGATTCATTTTGGGGTCAGACGTTCGCATTTGACGTTTGACAGCGTTGCTCGTTCATTCATTGGCGACGATAAGCGAAAAGGGGCGTTCGCGCCCTTCGCGCCGTCTCCGGGCATAGTGCAGGTTGATGAAGAGGCGCAAAACTTCAAGCGTATCTTCCAGGCGTCGACTAAATCGCTTGAGTTCAAATCAGTATCGGTGGTGGTCGATGGCGCTGCATATCGCATCGATGTCGATCTCGACCTTCTGCCTGTGATGGATGAAGCCGAGAACGCGCGATTTAGCTTGCGGCCGTTGCTCGCAACGCTTCCTGAACCGCTGTCACTCGCTGCGAAGAGCACGCATGTAAGTTTGTCGTTTGTCCCCGTGAAGCTCGAGCAGGTATCGGCGTTGTTCGTGCTGGAGGGCAGCGATGGCAAAGGGCACGAAGAGTCGAGCATTCTCGTGTGTCCGCGCGACAGGTTCAATGCTGCTGAGGCGACGGTCGAGGCGCGTAGCTCTGCACTGCTCGATTCGATTCTGCAAGCGCATGACGGGTCGTTAGCCCTGTACATAGCCCACGCGTTTGGCGTTTCTGATTCAGAGGCTGGTGTTGGCTCTGAGCGCGTTTCTCCGGGCTCCGCTGTGGTGGCCTCCGGGTCTTTTGCGCCGGATCTGTACGAACGCTTGCTCGAAAAAGCCTATTCAGAACCCGAGACGATTCGTCGTGCCGAGTACCTAATGAGCTTGATTCCAGCGGGAGTTGCAAGCGATCAGGTGGATGATTTAAAGCGCATGGTCGAGGCGTTCAGGGAGGCGGTTCTGTAAATGTCGGAGAAGATTGGCGACGTTCAGTCTCGTCTAGAAGAAATAGATAAGCGTGTGATGGACGCTCTCACGCCGTTCCAACGCGCGACCGTTGAGCATATTGCGGCGATATACGGTGACAAGGTACGCACGCAGAAGCGTGTTTTAGTAGCCGATGAAGTTGGATTGGGAAAAACGCTTATCGCGCGAGGCGTGGTGTCTAAGATGGCGAAGCTTCGTTCCAGCGAAGGCGACGATTTGGTGAAGATCGCCTATATCTGCTCGAACGGTGCCATCGCAGCGCAGAACGTGGCAAAGCTCGCCATTGACGGTGACGTGAAGCTTGCACCCCCAGATGCTTCGCGGCTTTCGATGCAGCATTTGGCAATTGCAAATGAACGGGGGGACTCTGACCTGAAGCGACGCTACATTCAGATTACGCCGCTTACTCCAAGCACGTCGTTCTCCGTGACGATGGGTACGGGCACATTGTACGAGCGGGCGTTGATGCTTGCCGTGCTGTTGTACGACGGGCGATTCGATGCGGCATCGGGCCGTTCCGAGGCGCTCGTCGATATGCTGTGGTCGTACGAACTGGGATTCAGCGCGTCAAGCTGGAAATATTGGCAGTGGCGTGCTAACGAAGAGGTCCGTTCTGCGCGGGCGAAGGACCCGAGCGCGGGCGATAAGTTGGGCTACCCCTTCGATGTGGTGGAAAAGGTATCGGAAGAGCTCGACCGCGACGGGAGGACGACCCTTGACGGCATCGCTGCGTATTTAGACGGAGATACGCGTGAAAAATCCGCTGAGCGCAAGATGATCGTTGATTTGCGCAAGGCTTTTTCAAAGGCATGCGTGGACATGCTCGAACCCGATTTCGTCATAATGGACGAATTTCAGCGGTTTCGTGAGCTCATAGCCGATTCCGAATCGGAAACGGCTATGCTGGCCAAACGGTTCTTCAGTGGCGATACGCGCGTGTTGCTGCTTTCTGCAACGCCGTTCCGTTTGTTTTCTACCGCTGCCGAGCTGGATGCAGGCGGTTTTGGCGACTCGTATCGCGAGTTTCTTGAAGTGATGGAATTCCTGAACGAGGGTAATTCGGCGATGGAGGAGGAATTCGAAGAAACGTGGGGAGCTTATACCCTTTCGCTGCAAAAGCTCAGTTCGGGCGTATGTGATGTGATTTCTATCAAGCACGCAAAAATGCAGGCAGAGAATACGGTACGGAAGGCCATGGCTCGTACCGAGCGTCAATCTACTGGCGAGCTGGGTCCGATAGCCGATAACCGTACGCACGTACGCGAGCTGGACGTGTCGGCCTACGATATTCTTGCGTACGTGCGGATGAGAGAAATTGCGGCTGAAGCTGGTATTTCGCGCGGTCTCGTTCAGGCTGACTACGCTAAGTCTTGCCCGTTCCCTCTCTCGTTCATGTCCCGTTACAAGCTTTGGGATAAGTTGAGGAGCGAGGTGCGTAAACGGCCCGATCTAATGAAGGCTGACAAGAAGTACGACGATGGGCTGCTTTGGTTGCGACGGTGGGATGTTGCATCCTATTCCAGAATCAAGGTGGGCAATGCGCGGTATCGAGCCTTTGTGCATGATTTAGTGGGCTCTGCGGGTTCTAAGCTTGAGCAATTGCTGTGGGTGCCGCCATGCCGTCCGTATTATCGGCCTCCGCAAACATCGCCTTTTGCACGTGCCGAAGGGCTATCGAAGGTCTTGGTGTTCTCGGCCTGGTCGATGGTGCCACCCGCGCTAGCATCACTGCTGTCATACGAATTCGAACGCAGGAACGTGAGAACACTCGAGGCGATTACCGGGCGCATGTACCGTTATTTCAAAGACGGGGAAGTGGACGAAGTTGACGAGAGTCGTGACGAGCAGGCATTGCCGTATAGACGATTAAGGTTTGACCTCGAACAGCGTAACGCTTTTCTGTTGTTGTACCCTTCGCGATATCTTGCGAGTTTGATTGATGTTCCGTCGTTAGCTAACAGTGACATGAGCCTGAACGAGTTGCGGCTTTCATTGCGTAAACGCATTGCCGAAGACTTAATGGAAGCACTCGGCGTCAAGCGCTTGCCAACTAGGAGCGAAGCGAGCACGCGACGGTCGATGGACTGGTACATCATGGCGGCCATGAAACTCGACCAGGCTCATGGCCACGATGTAGTAGGCGAGCTGCTCGGTGATTCCCGGGGCGGATATGCCATGCGGGAAAGGTATAGCGTGGAATCTCGCGCTCTCGCTTCCATAGCCGACGAGTTTGCCGACTGGGATTCGCGGGATTTTACTGGATATCCAGTTGACCTGGTGCGGGTTTTGGCTGATGCCGCTATCGGTTCGGCTGCCGTATGCGCGATGAGGTGCTATCGGGGAATATATGCCGATGTTTCCGCGAAACTCGCATTCGAATTCGGTCATGCCTTCATGAACAGGATGAATACTGCATCTTCGACTTTGGCAGTGGCGGCCGCAATGGAAGAGCGTAACAAGCGGACGATTCACTGGAAGAATTTGCTTGCATATGGTTGCGAGGGCAACATGCAGGCCATGATTGACGAGTATGCTCACGTATGTAGGCCAGTGCACGTGGAACTGGGCGAAGAGGATGCTGTATTGAGGACGCACCTGGCGATGGTGGGGGATGACGATAACCCGAACTGCTATCTGTCGGAAACGCGCCACGGCGTAATTGTGCCGAACAACGGATGCGCGAACGAGCGGATTGGCTCGATGTCTATGAGGACAAACATTGCATCGGCTTTCATGAAATCGAGTTCGGGAAAGGCTGATAAGAATGTGATTTCGCGCGTGAGGTTGCGCAACGCCTTCAATTCGCCATTTAGGCCGTTTGTGCTCATCAGTACGTCGGTTGGACAAGAGGGCCTAGACTTCCATTCGTACTGCCGCAAGATTTGCCATTGGAACCTTCCATCCAATCCCATCGACCTGGAGCAGCGCGAAGGGCGCGTGAACCGTTACAAGGGCTTAGCGGTACGGCAAAATGTTGCGGCGCGTTACGGCGGTATTGAGTTTGGTGCAGGCTCTGTTTGGGAGCAGCTGTTTTCGAAGGCAGAGGTCGATGAACGAGCTGCGTGCAAAGATGCCTGCGCAGGCGTGAGCGTTACAGCATCGGGGTTGCTGCCATATTGGGGCGTGTCTGAAAGAGATGACATGGTAAAGGTGGAGCGTTACGTATATCTTTACCCGTTTAGCCGTGATGGAGCGCGAT
>CAMPAJ010000170.1 GCA_946631805.1 uncultured Eggerthellaceae bacterium | reverse complement strand
GGCCATCAAGCGCTCGAGCGCCTCTTGCACCAAGCGCTCGCTCTCGCTGTCGAGCGCGCTCGTGGCCTCGTCGAGCACGAGGATGGGGCAGTCGGCCAGCATGGCGCGGGCGATGGCGACGCGCTGGCGCTGACCGCCCGAAAGCTTGACGCCGCGCTCGCCGGTGATGGTGTCAAAGCCCTGCGGGAGCTTCTCGATGAACTCGAGCGCATTGGCCTGTCGTGCCGCCTCGCGGATCTCGGCCATCGTCGCGCCGGGCTTGCCGTAGGCGATGTTCTCGGCAATCGTGCGGTGGAACAGGATGGATTCCTGCGGCACGTAAGCGATCTGGCGACGCAGGCTTTGCTGCGTGCACTGCGCGATATCCTGGCCGTCCACGAGAATGCGGCCTTCCTGGATGTCGGAAAGCCGCAGCAGCAGCTTGGTGAGCGTGGTCTTGCCCGCACCGCTCATGCCCACGAGGCCCACGCGTTGGCCGGCGGGGATGTGCAGGTCAAAATCCTCGAACACGGTCGTCTTGACGTCACCGTCCGTGTAATGGAAGCCGATGCCCTCGAAGTCGATGGCGCCCGCGCGCACCGCGAGCTCGCCTGCGCCCGGGGCATCCGATACGAGCCGCGGCTCGTCGAGCACGGTCGTCATGCCCGACGCATCGCCGAAAGCGCGGTTGAGGCGCTGCAAGCCAGCATTGATGAAGTTGAACTGGTTGGTCACCGTATACGTGTACGTGAACATCATGACGAGCGTGCCCGGCGTGATGCCGAACCACGCGTTGCCGCCTGCGATGAACACCGTAACGACCGACATGATGGCGACCGCTAGGATGGCCGTCACGATACCGCGCGCGAGACTGGCCATCATGCGCTTGCTGTCGCGCGCCACGACCTCGCGATTGTAGTCGTCGAACAACCCGCGCTCGTAATCCTCGCGCCCATAGGTCTTGACCGCCAGGATGTTGGCCACGCTATCGGCCAGCTCGCCCGACAGCTGGTTCTGCGCGCCCGCCGCCTGCTCGTTGAGGTTGAGGATGCGACGGTACATGTAGTAGCTCACCGAGCCGTAGGCCACGAGCAGCACCATGAGGATGAGCACGTAAATGGGCACGCGCGGGGCAAGGACAACGCAAATGGAAATCACCGAGACGAACACGGGGATAAACGGAAAATTGATTCCCTCGACGAGCTGGTTGTACGCCGCCATGAATTTCGTGGTTTGCGACACGAGCGTACCGCCGAACCGGTTTGAGTGGAAGCTCATCGACTGATTGGAGAGCGCGTCGAAACACATGGTGGCCAAATCGTACGACACGGCGATTTCGAGCTTCCACAGCGTGTAGTCCTGCAGCTTGCTGGAAGCTTGCCCGATGATGTTTATGGCAAGCAGCGCCGCGATGAAGGGACCAAACACCTCGAACACTTGGTCTGCCGCGACGGGAGCCGCCGAAATGCGGTCGACGATGAGGCTCATGACGTAAGGGTTGCCGTACGAGAGCAGCGCGATGTAGCCCATCGTGCTGAGCAGCATCGCTATGTACAAGCCAAGGTGCTTGCGCGTGACCTGCCAGTAGTAATGCAACGTGCGCCGCGTCGTCTGCTGACTGCCGAAACTATTTGCCATCATGCGTCCTTCCCAAAATTCAAAGCCGCATGATACTACAACGACAAAGCACCGCCCACTCCCCTTGGACGGTGCCGTCGCAATGCGAATTGGCGTGAATCGTTAAGCAGCCTTGGCGTGACGATGACCGAATGCGCTCACGGGCACGGTCGCGGAGGCGCGCTGCTCCTCGACAGCGCCCTGCATCTCGGATGCTGGGATGACTGCGTCTTCGGCCGTGGGCCTCATCCAGCTGAAAGACGTGCTCTTCCACAGGGCGTCGTCGGTTGCGAGCACGATCGACGCTGCCTTGATTGCGAACACTGCCACCAGGACGATCATGAATACTGCGATTTGCATGGTGCAACCTTTCCTCGAATACCTGCGAGCACCTTCTGTAAGCTGTATGGTAGACGCGATGTGATTAATTGTTAAACTGTTATTGTCGATACTTGCCACAAGCTTTCATTGTGAAAGCATCGTGCACATCAACGGCGAAGGGGCGCACATGAATTTCGCAACGCTGGAATACTTCGAGATGCTCGCGCGCGAGCGGAGCTTCACGCGCGCCGCCGAGCGGCTCCACATCACCCAGCAATCGCTGAGCTCCCATATTGCCAAGCTCGAAAACGAGCTGGGATGCCAGCTCATCGTGCGTCATGTTCCGTTGGAGCTCACGTACGCCGGCGAGGTGTTCCTGAGCTATGCCTCGATGATGAACGAGCAGTACACGACGATGAAGCAGGAGTTCTGGGACATCTCGCACAACGACGAGGGCACGCTGCGCGTCGGCATCGCCTTCACGCGCGGGCGCACCATACTCCCCGACATCATCATGGCCTTCCACGAAACGCATCCCCATATTCGAATCGAGCTCGTCGAGGCCACGAACGAGGCCCTGCGCCAAAAGCTCGTCGACGGCGAGGTCGACCTGGTCATCGCGTTCTTCCCCACCCCGATTCCCGGCGTGGTGCTGCGCAGCTTCTATCAGGAAGAGGTCGTCATACTGGTATTGCGCGAACTGTTCGAATCGCTGTACGGCGACGAGGCACCCGACCGCATCCAGCGCATCGAGCAGGGCGATTACTCCGCCTTGCAGGGCTGCCCGCTCGTGCTGGGAAGCCTGGAAGACATCGGCGGGCGCATCGAGCGGAGCGTCATGCAGCGCGCGGGCATTTCGCGACCGCAGGTCGTGGCCACCTCCAACAACTCGGCCACGCACTTGGCGCTCTGCGTGCGAGGCGCAGGCGCGTGCCTGTGCTCCGAGACGCTCGCGCGCGCGGCCCTCACCGAGGAGCAGTTCGATTCGCTGCTCGTGCTGCGCAGCGGTGAGTCGGCCCGTTACCCGATTTGCTTCGGTTACCTGGACAAACCACATGTTTGGAGCGTTATCCAGGACTTCATGGACGTCGCGCAAGAGAACATGGCGTTCTGATGGCGAGGGGTCGCCCATGAAGGTTTCGCGCGAATGGATAGCACGCTTGCTCGTGCTCGTCGTCTTCGTCGTAAACGTGCAGTGCGCGTTGCAGTTCGTGCTGTGGCCCTGGGACTACGTGGGCGCCTACCAGCTCGAGGGCGCTTCCGCCGAGGCCGTCGTGCGCTCGATTGGCATCTGCTTTCTTATGTGGAACACCACCTACCCGCCTGTCATTGTGCGCCCCGCGCGATACCGCATGCTGTTTTGCGTAGTCATTGCGCAACAGCTGGTCGGGCTCGTCGGCGAGAGCATGCTGTTCCTGAGCCTGGGACCCGAGCTTCCCGTCCTCGCCTCGTCGGTCATGCGCTTCATCGTCTTCGACGGGGCCGGGCTCGTTTTGCTCGCTGTGGCATTCGCGCTCACGCGTACCAAGAGCTAATCGCCCATTCCGGCGAGGTCTTTCACCACTTCGCCTGCAAGGATGAGACCCGCGACCGGCGGAACGAACGAAACAGAGCCGGGTATGCCCGCGCGCCCGAACTTGTCCGCCACTCCCGGGGTCGCTTCGAGCGCTTGCGCTTGGTAAGCTCGTTGCGCCTCATCTGACGGCTGGATAGCCGGTTCGCGCGAATACACGACTTTCAGGCTCTTGACGCCCCGCTTGCGGCATTCCTTGCGGATGATCTTGGCAAGCGGGCAGATGGACGTCTGGTATATGTCGGCCACTTCGAGCTGCGTGGGATCGAGCTTGTTCGCCGTGCCCATGCTCGAGATGATGGGCGTTCCCATCTGGTGAGCACGCTCGATGAGCAGCAGCTTGGCCGTGACGGTATCCACGGCGTCGATGACGTAATCGAACGCCCCCAGGTCGATCTCGTCTGCGGTCTCGGGCAAATAGAAGCACGCGTGGGTTGCGATGCTACACGACGGGTTGATGTCGGCGATGCGCTCGGCCATCACGTCGACCTTGCGCTGGCCAACCGTCGAATTCAGGGCCACGATCTGCCGATTGATGTTCGTAAGGCTCACGCTATCGTGATCGACCAGATCGATGGCGCCGATGCCGCACCGTGCGAGCGCCTCGGCCGCGAAGCTCCCCACGCCCCCTATTCCGAAGACTGCAACGCGCGCGCCTGCGAGCTTTCGCATAGCCTCGCTTCCGATCAGCAATTCCGTCCGAGAAAACTGGTTGAGCACCCCAAATCCTCCTATGCATTAAAGGGGACAGTCCCCTTTAATGCAATACTACCCGACGATGGGGACTGTTCCCATTGTCAGGCGAAGCCTGCAAAACATCATCGTTGGGGACATACATTTCATATGAAGCGTATGTCCCCAACGATGAAATGCGTCGACCGGCATTACGGAGCTCCAAGAGCCCAAGGTGGTGGGTCTTGCGTGATTCAGCGTCGACCCTCGACGGGTAGCCCCGAGCGAGCGGCGGGACGACAAGCCGAAGCCAACCGACGCCCGCCTACTCAAGCGCGTTAGCGCACTCGCGCAGCTGGTTGATGACGCTTATGTGCTGGGGGCACACATCTTCGCAGCGCCCGCACGCGATGCAGGCACTTGCGAAATTTCCCGCCTCGACCGCCGCGCGGTACGCCGCGCGCGCCTCGTCCAGGCGCCCCTCCACGAGCTGCTTGTTCATGGCTGCAAACACCTCGGGGATATGGATGTGGCGCGGACAGCCTTCCATACAGTAACCGCACGCCGTGCATGGGATATCGTGCGAAGCGCC
>CAMPAJ010000169.1 GCA_946631805.1 uncultured Eggerthellaceae bacterium | reverse complement strand
TGCCGCGTTCGCCTTCGAGGGCATCCTGAAGGTGTGGATGCAGGAATGCTTCCCGACGCTCCTGCGCACGACCGCCAACGGCGCCATCGTGTTTGCGAGCCGCTTTAGCTGCGCTGTGGTGGGCTTCTTCACGGCGGCGTTCATCACCGCGTTCGGCTATCAGGTAGCCTTCATCGTGCTGTCTATCATGTGCGCCATCGGCTTTGTGGCTGCTATCTGGGCGTTCCATGGCAAGCGCTACAACACGTTCGAGCATGACGAGGCGTAAGGCTCGCTCGGTGCTTTAACAATGGACCTTACGGTTTAGCTGTGGCCTGAATAGGGCTGAAACGCAAGGATGCCACCGTTTCGTGCGGTGGCATCCTTGCGTTTGTGCGTTCGGGTTGGCGGTGGACCGTTCGCTCGGCTTCGGCTTGCCGTCCCGCCGCCCCGCGAAGGGCGGGCGGGGGTCGTTCGCTTGGTTTCGGATGGGTGGCTGTGTGGCCGCTATGCGGGGTTTACGTGGACCGTCACGTGCTTGACTTCGGGGATGTCCTGCTCGATTTGCTTATGGACGATCTCGGCGCGGCGGTGCGCTTCGCTGAGCGGGAGCGTGCCGTTCATGGCGACCTCGACGTCGGCGTAGAACTGGCTGCCGAAACGACGGGTGACGACCGAGTCGATGTGGTCGATGCCGCTGCAATTGCTGGCGCTTTGGGCGATGCGCTCGTTGAGCTCGGTGCCGCCGGACTCGTCGACGAGCTTGCCTACGGCTTCTCGGCCGACTTCCCATGCAACTTTGAGGATGAACAGGCAGATGACGATAGAAGCGAGCGAATCGCCGAGGGGAAAGCCCATGAGCGCTGCCCCGACGCCTATAAGTGCCGCAACGGACGAGAGCGCGTCGGTGCGATGATGCCAGGCGTCGGCCATGAACACATCCGAATTGATTTTGCGCGCTCCATGGCGCGTATACCAGAACATGGCTTCCTTGACGACGATGGACACGGCGGCAGCGACGAGCGCGAGCATGCCCGGGGTTTCGGTCGGGCCGCCTTCGAGCGCGGATTGTGCGCCGGCGATGCCGATGCCGACGCCCACGCTGGCAAGGATGATGGCCAGCACCGCCGACGCGAGCTGCTCGAAACGCTCGTGGCCGTAGGGATGGCTCTCGTCGGCGTCCCGTCGGGCGATGCGGTCGCCGATGTAGGCGACGGCCGTTGCCAGCACGTCGGAAGCGGAATGCACGGCGTCGGAAACAAGCGCCATGGAATTGCCCAAGATGCCCGCGATAAGCTTGAAGACTGCCAGGAGGACGTTGCCGCCCACGCCGACGGCGCTCAACTGAGCGACCGTGCGGTTGCGCGCCGTCGTCTTTGCCTCGTCGGCCGCATCGATGCGCGGCTCTATGACGTGGGCGATATCGTGTGGTTGTTGCGTCTGCGTGTTGTTCATGGTGCAACAGCCTAGCACGCGGGTTATCGGTTAGTCATCAGTAACATTATGTTCGAAACAGATAACTTTGAAATATTGTATGACCTGCGGAATTAGGTTAACTCTTACAGAGCGACTGAATAATTGCTGGTGGCGCTACCGAGCCGAATCCAAACGCCTCGGCGATGCTTTCGGGTTCATGTGAACTC
This sequence comes from uncultured Eggerthellaceae bacterium, assembly GCA_946631805.1. The sequence goes on along the minus strand of CAMPAJ010000169.1, from coordinate 3,136 downwards.
CTTGTGTAGGTATGCACACAAACTGCAAATATGGCATCACGAGACAGGGCTGACACACCCAATCTGGTTGGGTTTGCCAATTGGTTGGTTGTTCAAACTAGCTTTTGCCCGTCCTGGCCGGGAGGGCGATGGGGCTGTTCGCTTGGCTTCAGCGTTTTCCATGATACGCTCAACCAGGTTGGGTGTATCAGCCGGTTCGCCGATGCGCCTCGTGAGGCTAGGCGCATCGGGGCAGGGCGGCAGGCCAGTCGAGGCCAAGCGTGCAGTCCTATTCTTGCTCCGTGTTCTCGCGCTCGGCGTATTCGGGGACGGCGGCTTCTGCGGCGAAGAGGGCGTTCTCGACCTCTGGTGCCGCCATGGGTTCGGGAGCAGCTGCCTTTAACGTGCCCGTGCTTTCGCGCCATGCAGTGAACGCCTTGAGCTCGGGCTCGTTGATGACCATGGCGATGGTGGCTACAGCCAGGTCGTCGGCAAAGCCCACGACGGGTATGCTGTCGGGAATCAGGTCGTCCTTTTTCACAAGGTAAAGGAACGCGCTGACCAGCGAGATGATGACCTTGGGGGAAACTTCCGTGTATTCCCTGGTGATGTAGCTCTTCACCATGTCGACCATCACGGGGACGTTGCCAAATGCGTTCGCGACGCTGGCGGGCAGTCCCTCGAGCTTGTTCTGGAGCTCTTGCAGCAAGCCTTCGAGCTGTGCGGGATCATCCATGATGCCCTGCGCCTTTTGCACACCGCCCTCGACGATACCGCGTGCCCATTCCATGCTGAACTGCTCTGCCATGATGCACCCTTTCCTCGATGAATTGCCGTGTGAAAACTATAACATGAGTGTGAGGGCACGAGTTGCAGGGTGCCGAGCGTGCGGTATCATGAAGCGGTTATGCCGAGCTGGAACATACATACCGCCCACGCCGAACGCATCCTCGCGCGCTGCAATCCCTTGGATTTGGGAATCGAGGATGCCAACGCCTTTTTGTTCGGCAATTACGTTCCCGACATTTACGTGGGATTCATGGTTCCCGACGCGACGTTGCATATCGACTACTGCTTGACGCATCTGGCTTCGCTCGAAACCATACCGGTACCCGATGCCGACTTGTTTTGGGACAACTACATAAGCCGGCGCGTTGCCAAGACGCCGGCCGGCCGTTCGCTGACGTTGGGCGCTTGGGCGCATCTTGTCGCCGACCAGGTGTACAACGGCCGGTTTCGAGCATTCTGCTACGAACGCGATCTTGCCGCGGATGAAGAGCTGCGCAAACGAAAGCAGGGTGACTTCGACTCGTTCGGGCATTCACTGAGAATCTCCGCGCACGTCGAGGTGACGCCCGAGCTAAAGGATGCCGCCAAGAGGTTTTGGGCCTACACCATCTTGCCCGATGATGTAGAGCGTACGGCTCGAAGCGCAAATGCCATCGTGGACGCGGGTGCTGTGCAGTCGACGTACGACCATCGTCCCTTGCTCGGCCGCGACTGGCTTACCGAGACGTTCGACGCGTGCGATGAGCGGATTGTGACGTGGCTTAAAGCCTGGCAGGGACTTGCGGGCGCGACGAGCCGCGTCTCTGCTGCGGACGTGCGCAGCGCGCTTGCCTCGTAACTGCGCGAGACGAGCGTCAGAACAACGCTACCAAGCCTCGATTTCGCGTATTTCCATCTCGCGGCCGCGGAGGAGCTCGGTGTTAATGCTGCCGCAATGGGGACAGGTTATGCCGTGCTCGATGGTGCCATACGTCTTGCCGCAATCGTTGCAGACGGTCACCGCCTCGATGCTGAGCACCTCCAATTCGGCTCCGCGCAAGACGTCGCTGCGGTTGGCGGCCCAGCGCCAAGCATCGTCGAACAGCTCGGTCACGACGCCGGATACTTCGCCCAACTCGACGACCACCTTCCCGATGGTCGTAAGGTTTTGCTCGCGTGCAACGTCTTCGAGCAAATCCACCATATGAAATACGATTCCCAGTTCGTGCATGCGTGCCCTGCATCCAATCTCGTTGAAGCCTTTGCGGCGATCCCTACGCCAGCATTCTACAACGGCGCGTGAACAAGGGACGGAGGATTGTTCACGCCTTGGAGGTGCGGAACTACGTCGTCAAAGAGCGGCGTGAACAATCCTCCGTCCCTTGTTCACGCTGGGTGTATCATGTCGAGGTATGTAAAGAGAGACATTTGTTTAGCGGTTTTGACAAATGGGAGGGTGACGTGACGAAGCAACACTGGGCAACCCCGGCATCCGAGCACGGAAAGGGGCACGTAGATCCCAAGCGCAACCAGGGCAACACCATCGTCGAGGTGTTTAACGAGCCCGAGAGTGCAAAATCGAAGGAAGAGAGCGAGCATCCAGAGCTCTGGGAGCCCAACTACGTATGGCGGCCCGAACGGGCCTATCGACCCGTCGAGCCCATGGACCCGTACGCGCCGGCGATGGAAATCGACCCGGCGACGCGGCCCGAGACCATGAAGCTCGCCAAGATGATGATCGACCGGATTCCCAAGAAGCTCGGTATCCAAAAAATCACGGCAGCGGACCCCGAATGCTGGGGCTTGCTTTCGGTCTTTACCGAAGAAACGGCCTACATCGCCAATCACATGGGCATCCGCAACCCCATGACCATGAGCCAAATCGCAGAGGCATGCGGCTGGCCGCTCGAGAAGGTCGAGCCGTTGGTCAACATGATGGCGCAGCGCGGCAACGTCGAGTACAACTGGGAAAACCTCGACGGCAAGAACCCCAACCACGAGAAGCGGTTTGCCGTGCCCGTGCAGCTGCCGGGCATGGGCGAATTCTACGCCATGAACGAGGCGGCGCTCGAAGAGCACCCCGAGATGAGCACGTACTTCGAGCGCATCGCATACCTGGGACCCGCGCAGATAGCCGACATCGTTCCTCCTGGAGGCGGCGGCGTGGGCATGCACGTCGTGCCCGTCGAGAAGGCCATCGAGCAGGTCGAGAAATCGGCTGACGTCGAGCATCTGTCGTACTGGCTCAAGAAGTACGACCGCTTTTCGTCGGCTGTGTGCTCGTGCCGCATGAGCGAGACCGTGCGCGGCGTGAACACGGGCGACGACCCCGAGGGCTGGTGCATCGGCGTGGGCGACATGGCCGACTACGAGGTGCAGACCGGCAAGG
>CAMPAJ010000168.1 GCA_946631805.1 uncultured Eggerthellaceae bacterium | reverse complement strand
GTGATGAGCGCCGTGTTCTTCACGCCCGCCTCACGCGCCGTTTCGGCAAGCGTGCCGACGGTGCAACGCCACACCTGCTCGTCGGGCCACGTTGCCTTGTAAACGATTGCAGCCGGCGTATCGGGGTCGTAGCCGCCCGCGAGCAGCTCCTCCACTGCGCCGTCGAGCAAGCTCGTGGAAAGGAACAGCACCATCGTGCAGCCGTGGCTTGCCATGAGGCGCAGCTTTTCGCCTTCGGGCACGGGCGTGCGGCCCTCCATGCGCGTGATGATGACGGACTGCGAAACGTTAGGCAGCGTGTACTCGGCCTTGAGCGCAGCAGCCGCGCCGCAGAAGGACGAGACGCCGGGTACGACATCATACTCGATGCCAAGTTCGTCAAGCTTGTCCATCTGCTCGCGATGAGCACCGTATAGCGATGGGTCACCCGTATGCAGGCGCACGCACATCTTGCCGGCTTCCTCGGCCGCACGTTCGACTTCGACGACCTCCTCGAGCGTCATGTGAGCCGAGTTGTGAATTTCGCAGCCTTCTTTCGCGTAATCAAGCAGGGCCGGGTTTACGAGCGAACCCGCGTATATGATGACGTCAGCTTCGCCGAGCATCTTAGCTCCGCGTACTGTGATGAGGTCTGCCGCGCCCGATCCAGCGCCTACGAAATGAATCATCGCATGTCCTTTCCGGCGCGCTTGCACCAAAGCACAAGCGCATGTCGCACGTTATTGCATAGATAATAGAAGTATACCCGCTTTGCTTGTACGATGCTTCTCGCTGATTGCGCCATGCATGCGTTTGTCGAAATCGACGAATCCACTTTGGAAAGCCCCAAGCCTTCCGAACCAAAACCCACACCGGCCATTACGTTGGAACGTTTTGAAAGGTAGCTTCCGCAAATCGATAACAAGCGCAAACCAACGGGTAACAAACGGGTGATGCTTACCATGCACTCTGCGTGAACACCTCACCACTGCGATACTATATGACCGCATGCAGGCGAGATACCACGACGGAAGGACTGCATATGACCAGAAAGATTGCAACCACAGTTGCAGCAACCCTCATGTTGCTGCTGCTCGCGATGAGCATGGTGGGCTGCGGTGCCGCCACGCAGGCAACCACGCCCTCCGACACCGTGAGCAAAGCCTTCGACGCCCTGAAAGCACAAGACTACGAAACGCTGACGAAGTACTACAACGGCGACACTGCCGCGCTCGAAAACCCCGAAGCCGCCTTGAGCGGTACCGACTTGTCGCAGCTCGGCATCGACCAAACGCAAACCGAACTGACCGACGAGCAGAAAGCCGTTGCAGACGCCGTGACGAAGAAGCTCCTGGATTTCGACTATTCCACGAGCAACGAGAAAATCGACGGCGACAAGGCGACCGTCGACGTATCGGTTACGACCTATGATTTCGGTGGCATGTTCACGAGCTTCTTCACCGAATATATCAGCCAAGCATTTGCGAGCGCGTTCACGGACGGTGCGGACGAAGCTGCCTTGCAAGAGCAGGCGTTTACCCTGTTGAATAGCAAAATTGGCGAGCTTTCCGCCAAAGACAAGACCAACACTGCCACGATTACCCTGACCAAGGCCGAAGACGGCACGTGGAAGATCGACGAACTACGCGACAACAAAGAGTTCGCCGACGCCCTGTTAGGCGGCGCCATCAGCTCACTGAGCGGATACCTCGACTCGTTCTCGAGCCTTATGGGCAGCTCGGAAAGCGCCGATGCGGCCTAGCCGAACACACGCCAGGTACTTCGCCTCAACAAATCGCCTCCCCTTTCTTGGAAACGAGGAAGGGGAGGCGATTCAGTTTGGAGCGAGGAACCCTTCGCTTGTCAGCCAAATCGAAGGGTCTAAACGAATTGTTTTCTTGAGCAGCGACCCACGCTATGCAAGCCAGACGCGCGCCAACGATTCGGCACCAGGAGTTACGCCAAGCACGCCGTGCACGTTGCTGAAGACGATAGCCTCGACTTGCAGCCGGCCCGCCACACGATGATTGAGCTTGTCGGCAAGGCTGCGCATGAGCGACGCCATCGTCGCTTGGTCCAATCCGATGGGATACTCGTCATCAAAATCGCCATCTGAGGTAATGCTAAGATCATTGGCAAAGATGCCGTCTGGGTCCATTTCATAATCGCCCGCAAAGTCGTCCATGCCACTCCATCTCATCCATGCCGCCGTTGCCCCTTCGGGGCCGTTATAGCACAGCGACGACACCTGCGGCGCCTCCTTGAGCACGTCGATGGCCGCATCGGTCGTCGCAGCAGCCATGATTTGGGCTACGACGGGTTGCGGTGCGCCCATGAGCGCCGCATGGGCGGCCAGCACTTCCACGCGGCAATCCGCAACGCGCGAGTGCGTGTTCATGATGCCGCCGGCCACCTTGGCCATCTTGCCGATGTGCCCCACGATGAGCACGCGCTCGAAACCTAGCACGCACGCCGCATCCAACGTTGCGCCGAAGTAGTTGGAGCACGACACGGCTTCGTCCATGTTGAGATTCAGCTGCCCACAGGCAAAATCGCGCCCGTAATTGCCCGGCACCACAAGCAAGTCGCGCACGCCGCGTTCGTAGAGCATGCGCATTTCGAGCTCGATTGACGCAATGAGCGCGTCTTCGCTCATCGGGCGCACGATTCCGCCCGTGCCGAGCATCGAGATGCCGCCTTCGATGCCAAGCCGTGGGTTAAACGTCTTGGCCGCAAGCTCGACGCCTGCCGGAATCGATATGGTTACCAACAATCCCGCCTGCGATGAAGCCGAACGGGCCTCGTCCAAGCTTCCGGCTTGCTCCAATTCCGCAGAGGCTTCATCCGAAGCTTTGTTCGGTGCGCTGTCGGCAGAAAGCGCATCCGGGTCCTCTTCTTGCATGGCAAACGCAGCCGATTCGCCATCGCCCGACAATCGATCCTCGGAACGAGACGACGCCAGGGCTGCTTCCACTTGCTCGCGAATCATCCGCCGTGGCGTCGAGTTGATGGCCGCCTCGCCCACGGGTTGATCGAGCCCCTCACGCGTCACGCGGCCAACGCCCACGCCGCCGTCAATGCGGATACCGGGCTCGTTGCTCCACTCGACGCGCGCGTACACGAGCGCACCGTTCGTCACATCGGGGTCGTCGCCCGAGTCTTTCTGCACGGCGCATTCCGCCCAACCTGGGCCCGCATCGTGCTCCTCGACCTCGATGACAACCTCGATGCCAGCGGGCGTAAGCAACGTCACGGCAGGTACGACTTCGCTCGTGATCAGCAGCTCCGTCGCAGCCCGTGCTGCAGCGGCCGCGCACGACCCCGTCGTGTAGCCGCAGCGCATGCGCTTGGTTCCCACGTTTATGTATTCCTCGAGCTTGCGCATATCAACTCCCAAAACAGCATCAACAATCGTCGATGCGCACACACCATCTTCCTCGACTCGAACGCAATTCGCGCATACAGTACGTTGACCGCTATTCAGTAGCGCACCTTTAAGAACCTGTTCATGGGGCTGGATCTTGTTCCACGGACCTCGCTCCATGGGGCTCACCTCGTTAGGTATGTCACGCAGACTATCGACGTGCACTCCGCTGTACAATCGCTCATCTTCCGCACGAGAAACTACCTAACAGCTGCAAGCATTTATGTAGTAAAGGAGACGGTCCCCTTTGCTACAAGAGGAACTCCCTAACAGCTGCAAGCGTTTCGTCGATGTGCTCGTCGGTGTGCGCCGTGCTGACGAACATGGCCTCGAACTGCGAAGGTGCCAAGTAGAAGCCGTGCTCGAGCATGAAGCGGAAATACGCGCTGAAACGCTCGGTATCGGAAGCCTTGGCGCTCGCGTAGTCCACGACGACGTCGGGCGTGAAGAACACGCTGCCAAGCGAGCCGATGTGGTTGAGCGTGCAGGGCGCGTCCGCTTCGTCGAGGAGATGCTGAATACCGCCGAACAGCCGCTCGCCCGCCTCCTCGAGGCGCTCGTATCGCTCGGGATGGTCATGCAGCTCCACGAGCTGGGCCAAGCCCGCCGTCATGGCAATGGGGTTACCCGAAAGCGTGCCCGCCTGGTACACGGGGCCCGCAGGCGCCATCTGCTGCATGATGTCGGCCTTGCCGCCGAACGCACCGACTGGCATGCCGCCGCCAATGATCTTGCCGTACGTCACCAAGTCGGGCACGATGCCGAAGCGTTCGGCTGCGCCGCCATATGCCAGACGGAACCCGCAGATGACCTCGTCGAATATCAGCAACGCTCCCGCCTCGTCGCACAGTGAGCGCAACCCTTCGAGGAAACCCTCCGCGGGAAGCACGACGCCCATGTTGGCCGCAACCGGCTCGACAATCACCGCTGCCACCTGCCCAGGATTGCTCTCGAACAGGGCTTGCACGCTCGCCAGGTCGTTGTACGTCGCCGTGAGCGTATCCTCAGCGCAGCCCGCAGGCACGCCTGCGCTATCGGGCACACCCGCAGTCATGACGCCCGATCCCGCAGCCACGAGCATGCAATCGCTATGGCCGTGGTAATTACCCGCGAACTTGACAATCTTGTCGCGCCCGGTAAAGCCGCGCGCCAAGCGAATGGCGCTCATAACGGCCTCGGTTCCCGAGTTGACCATGCGGATCATGTCGACATGCGGCACGGTTTCGCAAATGTATTCGGCAATGCGCACTTCCAGCTCGGTTGCCGCACCGAAGCTCAAACCCCGCTCGCACGCCTCTTGCACCGCCTCGCGCACCGTAGGATGGTTATGCCCCAAAATCATCGGCCCCCACGAGCCCACGTA
>CAMPAJ010000167.1 GCA_946631805.1 uncultured Eggerthellaceae bacterium | reverse complement strand
GATCTCGCGCCATGCGGCCACTTCGCGCGCCGCCGCCATCTGGCGCCTCGAAAGCTGCGAGCAGTGCTTGAGCCTGCGGAAACGCTCCCGCTCGTCGGGGATGTAATTGTCGGGGTTGGTCATCTCGGCAAACTCGGCCTCGAGCCACGAAAGGCGCCCTTTCTTCTGCAGCGTCGACTTCATGTCCCTGTACATCTTCGGAAGGTACAAGACGTCGTCTTTGGCGTAGTCGATCTGCGAATCCGCCAACGGCCGCACGGACCAATCCGTGAACGAGTCCATCTTGCGCAGCTTCACGCCGCAAATCGAATGAACGAGCGCGGCGTAGCCGATCTGCTGCGCCTGGCCGAGCAGCGCGGCAGCCACCTGCGTGTCGAACACGGGCTTGGGCACGCAGCCGATGTCGTAGATGATGATCTCGATGTCCTGGTGACCCGCGTGGAAGAGCTTGACGATGTTCTCGTTCTCGAACAGCTGCGCGAGCACCTTGAGGTCGTCGACGGCGAACGGGTCGACGATCGCGATCTCGTCGTCGGTGGCAAGCTGCATGAGGCACAGCTTGGGGTAATACGTCTTTTCTCTTAGAAACTCTGTATCAACAGCAAGAATGCTCGAAGAGCTGGCACGTTGAACAAACGCGTCGAGCTCTTGTTGGGAAGCTATGTACATGTGGTCAATCTCCACCTTGTTAAATCGTCTGTTTGCGTTACCATCATAACATCAAGGATGAACATTAAGGAACTCGGCAGGCGTGCATCGACATATGCCCACGCCCTCCGATGCGGCGTCTAACGTCGTTTACGGGAACGCCGCGATTCGAATTCGAGGTTTTCATGAAGCTTCTCATCATCGTCAACACTGCTGCCGGCCATGGAGACGCGCAGATTTACGACTTCATGAGAATGGCCCTCGTCGACGGCGACGAGGCATGCGTCCGCTACACGGACGGCACGACGGAACCAGCCGACCTCGTCGACGACGCGCCCTCGTTCGACGCCGTCGTCGTATCGGGCGGTGACGGCACGGTTGCGTCCATCGCCCACAAACTCGCGCATACCGGCGTCCCCATCCTGCCCTTCCCCGCCGGCACGGCAAACCTGCTCGCAAGCAACTTGCACATCCCCTACGAGCCGCGCTTTCTCGCGCAGCTCGTGCGCAATGGCTCGACGCTCGATTTCGATCTGGGCGAAATCGAAGCCGACGACCGCTCATTCGGCTTCGCCATCATGGCCGGGGCCGGCTACGACGCGACCATCATGCACGATGCCGTCCCCTCGAAGAAGCTGCTCGGCGCTGCGGCGTACTTCCAAGCCGCCTTCGCCAACACGAAACCGCAAAAGTCCCGAATCTCGCTCGATATCGATGGCGAGCCCTTCGAAACGGAAGGTCTGGGCGTCATCCTCATGAACTTCTCGAAGATCCAGTTCGACATATCGATCACGCACGAGACGAGCCCGTGCGACGGCATGTTCGACATTGCCATACTCAAGGCCGAGAACGCGTTCGAGCTCATCCCCGCGTTCATCGCCGCGACGCTCGACCGCGACGGCGGCATGCCCGACCGTCCCGACTCGCTCGTCGTTCGCCGCGGGCGCGTTATCCGGATGCAGGCCGAACCCGCCCTGCCAATTCAGTACGATGGGGAGCCCATCGAGGTCACGACGCCGTTCACCGCGCGCGTGCTCGAGGGCGCGGCCCGCTTCATCGTTCCCGACGATGCTATCGAGCTGTTCCGCCGCGCTTAGTCCTCGAAGCCTTCGTAGTCAATATTTCGCTTGGCAAGATTGCTCTTGTACCTGAGCTGCAAGAATTCCATGATGACGGAGAATAGCATGGCGAAGTAGACCATGAGTTTCTCCATATGCATATCCAGGACTTCTATGCCGGAATTGATTCCGAGCGAATCGAGCACGAGCAGCACGCCGATGGTCGCGATGAACGTCAGCGCAAGGATCTTCATCTCGACGTTCGCGTTTATGAAATCGGCGATGACGTCGATGAAGACCATCATGATTACGATGGCGATAACGACTGCAAGTATCATGATTATGAGGTGTTCCGCCAGGCCGACCGCCGTGATGACCGAGTCGATGGAGAACACGATGTCCATGACCATGATAGTTGCGACGGCGCGTGGGAGGCTTATGCGCCTACTATCGGGAACGGAAGGGTCGCCGTCGGCATCGACGTCCTTGAGGGAAATCGTTTCCGCGAGCTCCGCAATGCCCTTGTATATGAGGTACAGGCCTCCTGCAAAGAGGATCAGGTCGCGGACCGATACCGGTCTTTGCCAAAAGCCGAGGTCAATTGTGAACAGCGGCGTGATCATGTGAACAAGGTACGACGCCACCGACAAAAACAGTATACGCATGAGCATCGCGCCCGCCAGGCCGAGCTTCCGGCCGATATGCTGCTGTTCGGGCGCGAGGCGATTCGACGTCAGCGAAATGAACACGATGTTGTCGACGCCGAGGATCACCTCCAAGAACAGCAGCGTGACAAGGGAAATCCATGCTTCTGGTGTTGTGAATATAGAGAAATCGATCATCCGGCCTCCTCGGATGAGCATCCTATCACCAGCCAAATATTCGCGATGCTATAATGCGCAAAGCACATAAACCCATCAGGAGACGAAATGGCAAAAAAGTTTTCGCTCGGCGATATACTTCACTACACGAATCGGCGCACGTACTCGCACCAGGAAGGCGACATAGCCTATCTTGACGGCGCGCCGCTCAACCGACCGCTCAGCTTGCCGGCAGGGCAACGCGTGATCGTCATCGTGCTGGTCGCGATCGCGGCCTTGCTCGGCTTCCTGTTCGTGAACAACACGGTGCTCGCGCAGCTGCGCGAATCTGCCGCCGCAGAGCAAGCCATCGAGGACAACCTTGCACGGCAGGCCTCCATCGAGACGATACCGAGCATGCAAAAGCTCATCACCATGAACGAAGCCGGCATCCGCGAAACGTTCGAAGAGGAAGGCTACACCCTGTTCGACGCGTCCGCTTCCACTGACGACGATGACGACCTGGTCTTGTACAAGCTTCCTTCCGACATGACGCTCGAAGAAGCCTCTGGGATGTATGCGCGCGGCATCAACAACCTCACTGCCCCGCAGGCAACCAAGCTGCTCAACGGATCGTGGCAGTTCGTCGACGAGCGCTCGGGAATCACGAGCATGGTCACGCGCTATGCCGATTTCTCGACCGGAGACCCCCTGGTCGCCGTTCAGAACGCAATCCAGAAGACGGGCTTCGACCCCGAAACCATTACGGATTCGGGCAAGGACGACTCGGGGAACACCTACAGCACGGGCACGTTCGAAATCGATGACAAAACCTATGTCTGGAAGATCAGCGCACTGCCGCTCTCGGACATGTACTCGATTAACGGCATGCCCGAAGACGCCTGCTACGTCGGCGTGCGCGCCACGGTGCAGTAAACGTATCGCAGCAATTGCCCACATGCAAGCACCCGCCGTTTCAAGCATTCGGCGGGTGCTTTTTTAACGACTCGTTCAACGATTTCCCTAGAGCATGCTCACAAGATCCGTTAGAAGCGCGATGCGCTCGTAGGGACATTCGTCAAGGCGGCGCGCCCGGTCGATGATCACGGGGCGAATGCCGGCGCCCGTAGCGCCGTCGCCATCGGCCTCGGGTAAATCGCCCACGTGAACGCACTCGCCCGCACTCGACCCGATGCGCTCCATCGCTATCTCGAAAATGGCCGGGCTCGGCTTTCGGCACCCAACCGCCGCCGACGCGACGATCTCGTCGAAATACGGGAGCAATCCCATCTTCCTGAAGAGTTGCTCGAGCGTCGCATCCCAATTCGATATGACCCCCAGCTTGAATCCGCGACGCTTGAGCCCCTTCAAGCAGGCCTCGACATCGGGGTACGCGGACCAGTTCTGCGGAAGGAGATACTCGTCGTAGACCGCCTGGGCGAGCTCCCCTACCCCTTCGTCGACCCCGCAGTAATTCGCCATCATCGTGTACATGTCGAGCCAAAGCTGCACGGCACGTTCGTGCACGCACCAGAAGTCCCCATCGCGCAGGTACTCGCTCTGGTAAAAGGCGTCCACGTCGGCCATGCAGGGCTCTACGTCGCGCACGGTAATGCTGTGCCCGAACCTTCTGGCCACGCGTGTAAACACCTCGGGAACGGGAGGGTCGGCGCGAATGAGCGTCTGGCCAACGTCGAAGAAGACGGTCGTTGTCTTTTGCATGCGGAATCCCTCCCCGACGGCGCGCCTGCGCCGGTATATTCGAACACAGAAGAATCTACCACGAAAGCAAGACCATCAAGCTCCAAAGGAACTGTTGCCAAGATGGTGAAGATATGAACGCCCGTAGTTTCGCAAAATTCTTTTTGACAGATGCGCCCAATCTGCTAGACTATCCTACTGCTGACGCGAGAGCGGCAGTCCCGAGCGGGCGTTTAGCTCAGGGGGAGAGCGCTTCCCTGACACGGAAGAGGCCACAAGTTCAAATCTTGTAACGCCCACCATAAACAAGCAGGTCAATCGCATAATCGGTTGACCTGATTTCTTTTCTATGGCTTTTGATACATCAGTTGGTGGGGCTATGTTTCAAAAAGTGCGTCCAATCCGATCTTAACGTTACCAGGCGTGACTTGTGGTCGCTGCTTGTCGGTCGACTACCTATGATTTACTCAACGTTTTTCGCGAATGGTAACTGTAATCATTGCAGTGAATATGGCACAACAATACCGGAAATGGTATAGTTGTGCCATGTCTTATTACGATGA
>CAMPAJ010000166.1 GCA_946631805.1 uncultured Eggerthellaceae bacterium | reverse complement strand
GTCCTCGTTCTTGATCTCGATTTCGACCTCGTCGGCCTCGGGCAGCACGGCCACGGTAGCCGTCGAGGTGTGGATGCGTCCCTGCGACTCGGTCTTCGGCACGCGCTGCACGCGGTGCACGCCCGACTCGAACTTCATGAACGAGTACACCTTGTCGCCCTTCACCTTGAACGAGATCTCGCTGTAGCCGCCTGCCTCGCTCGGCATGACGTCGAGCAGCTCGATCTTCCATTTCTTCTCGCCGGCGAAGCGCTCGTACATCTTGAACAGGTCGCCTGCGAAGATCTTGGCCTCGTCGCCGCCTGCGCCGCCGCGAATCTCGACGATGATGTCCTTTTCGTCGGCCGGGTCGACGGGGATGAGCATGAACTTGATCTCTTCCTCGATGGCGGGAAGCTCGGCCTCGATGCGCGCGATTTCCTCCTGGGCGAATTCCTTCATGTCGGGGTCGTTGAGCATCTCCTTGGCCTCTGCCAAATCGTCCTCGTCCTGCACGTAGGCACGCGCCTGCTTGACGAGCGGTCCTTGGTTGGCGTACTCCTTGGCCAGGCGGTTGTATTCCTTCTGGTCGGCCAGGACGGCGGGGTCGCCCATCTTTTCCTGGAGCTCGTCGTAAGCCTGGATGATTTTCTCGAGTTTGTCGCGCATGCTGCTATCTGCCATGATGGTGCCTCGATTCGGTTGAGTCGTTGTGAATGATGTGATGTGGAAAGTGTTGCGGGCGCGCCCGCTTTTGGAAACGCCGGATATACACCCTTTTTGGGTGCGTGAACAAACGTACGCTAGTATTTGCCCGGCTTCAATCTCATGGCTCGCAAGTTTAGCAGATGATGCAGGCGAAATGATATATGGCGCGAATTAATCACATGCTGGGCGATGGGATTCCTTGATTTGCCTCTTGCATTTCGCGCATTCCTTATAATGAAGGCATCGGGCTTGTGCGCGTATACGTGCGATGACGAAAGCGGGGGGTTCCATGGCCGAACGTAATCCGTCCAATCAGGCGGAAACGCCCAGGCGGGCTGAGCCATCCGGGCGTCCGAGCGTGAAAGACCGGGCGCGCTCGACGGGGGCGGCGAGGTCTCGTCGCCCCGGCAGCGCTGGACGCCTGCGCGGGGACGCCTCGGTTTCGCCGACGTCCGCTACGCATGGTCGGGGTCGCGTTTCTGCAACGCGGGAGTCATCTGGGCGTGTGCGCAACCATGCTGGTGGGACGCGCAATTCCGCTGCATCTGCACGCTATCCTTCAAAAGGCTTGGCGATTGCGGGCGTTGGCGTTCTCGTGCTGCTGCTCGTCGCCGCATGCTTCGCGTTTGGCGTATTCGGGGGCGATGGGCAGCAAGGCGATGCAGCCCAACCGACGCAAGAAGGCGCAGCCGAGCAACCCGAAGGCAAGGCGACGGGTCCGTATTCGGTGTCTTTTGCCACAACGGGGGACCTCATATTCTGGCGCGAGGTTGCCGATTACATCGACGAGAACGGCGGCGCGAGCGCGATGGCAAACATCGCCGATCATCTTGCGGCCGCCGATGTCACGATTTCGAACCTCGAAAGCCCGCTGAGCAACGACGAGTCAGAGCCCGTGACCGACAAGGACGTCTATATCATCGGCCGTCCTTCGGCTCTAGAGGGGATGCGGCAAAGCGGCATCGACATCGTCTCGATGGCGAACAACCACATCATGGACTACACGGGCCCTGCGCTCAAAAACACGCTCGATGCCCTGGACGGCGCGGGGATCCTGCATGCCGGCGCCGGCATGACCGAAGATGACGCGGGCGCTATCGCCGAAACCACCGTCAACGGGGCGTCTATCGCCTTCTTGTCGTGGACCGACATCGTGCCCGATTTCTTCCTCGCCTACAAAGACGAGCCGGGGGTCGTTTCGGCGCGCATGAACATGGATGATGCCTGCAAGCGCGTGCGCGAGGCCAAGCAGACGCACGACATCGTCATCGTGGCGATGCACTGGGGCGTCGAGTACGAGGACTACATAACCGATTACCTGCAAAGCGAGCCTGCGCATCAGCTCGTGGACGCCGGTGCCGACATCATCTTGGGCAACCATCCGCACGTTATGCAGGGCATAGAGTTCTACAAGGGCGCGCTCATCGCCTATGCGCACGGCAATTGCGTGTTCTGGCAGAAGTACGACCATACGCACGAGTCCATCGTGCTCGATTTCGACGTGACGCAAGACGGCATCCAAAACGTCGTGGTCACGCCCCTGTACCTGGATGACACGTACGGCATCCCTTCTGTCGCAACGGGGGAGCAGGCCATGACAACGCTTTCGCGCCTCGAAGAGATTTCGGAGGAAATGAACACCGCGTTCGAGATCCGCGACGGCAAAGCGTACGTGACGCCGCTGCAATAGCGAAGCATCCTTCTATCGCTCGTGTGCCTCTTATAATTGAGGCAACCAACTAGGTTAGGTGCCTCATGTGATCGCCCTGGCTTATCGTCCCGCCCGCCCATCGCGGGGCTGCCCAACTGTGGTTGTAATATCTTCCAGAACGAGTGAGATACCCAACCAGGTTAGATGTCTCAGGTACACTCAAGGCCAAGGTTGAGCAGCCCCGAGCGCGCCAGCTGCGGAGGAGTGGGGTGTGAGCGATTCTGCAGCCACTGTTCCTGTCATACACATCAGTTAGGCGAAGCCAAGCGAACACCCCACTCCTCCGCAGCTGGCGCGCTCGGGGCGGTGGGATGGCTGATCGAAGCTAAGCGATCGGCCTATCGTGCGGGTTACCCTACAGCGTCAGGTACTCCGCGGCGCTCTCGGCGGCCAACGCGCCGTCCGCGACCGCGGTGACGACTTGGCGTAGGGTCTTGGTGCGCGCGTCGCCGGCGACGAACACGCCGGGCACGCTCGTGCGGCCGGATTCGTCGGCAACGACGTAGCCTGCTTCGTCAAGCTCGATTGCACCTTTCAGGAAATCGGTGTTGGGCTCGGTGCCCACGGCGACGAACACCGCCGCGCAATCGAGGTCGCGCTCTTCGCCCGTGTTCTTGTCGACGACGGAAAGGGCGCCGACGGTTCCGTTTTCGTTCGCTTCGATGCTTCGGCTCGTGGCGTTCCACACGAACTCGATGTTTTCGGCCTCGGCGAGGCGGTCGTGGTAGATCTTCGTGGCGCGCAGCGCATTGCGGCGATGCACGAGATACACCTTTTGGCAGATACGGGCCAGGTAAAGGGCGTCGCCCGCTGCGGTGTTGCCTCCGCCGACGACCGCGACGTCCTTCCCGCGGAAGAAGTTGCCATCGCAGGTGGCGCAGTACGACACGCCCTTGCCGGCGAGCTCGCCTTCGCCGGGCACGCCGAGCTTGCGCGGACGTGCGCCTGTGGCGATGATGACGGCCTTGGCGGCATATTCGTCGCCCGCATTGCTCTTGAGGACCTTAATGTCGCCCGAGAAATCGACGGCGGCGATGTCGGCCGTCACGATTTGCGCGCCAAACGACTGCGTCTGCATCTGCATGTCGTAGGCGAGCTTCCAGCCCTCTGCCCCCTCGGGGAACCCGGGGTAGTTCTCGACCTTCTCGGTCTGCGCGAGCTGGCCGCCCGGCGAGATCCGCTCGAAGACGACGGTCGATAGGCCGCCGCGCGCTGCGTAAAGGCCTGCTGCAAGACCCGCGGGGCCTGCTCCGATGACGGCAACATCGTATACGGTGCTCATATATGCCCTCCATTTCAACTAGTAGTACGTTTCGATAAATCGATTGTATACAATTTAAATCAACGCAATGGGAATGTGAAGGTGAAATGTTTCAGCATTTCCACATGCCGTTCGCCGAAATGAGGGGTGACCTGCAATAACACAAGAAGTTGATAGCAAAGCTTAAAAAAACACAACATATTGTGTGTTTTAGAGCCCTTAAATCAAGAAGTTGGCGTATCATAGAGCCCGTGCCAACAAGCACGGCGCACATGCTGCGCGCATATAACACACTAAACCAGGACCAGAAACGACTCAAACAAGGAGCAGGGGACTCACATGAAGATCATTAAACGCAACGGCAGCGAAGTGGCCTTCGATATCAACAAGATCTCGTCCGCGATCGCAAAGGCAAACGCCGAAGTCGCCGAGGCCGATCGCCTGACCGAGCGCCAGATCATGTACGCTTCGGCAAACGTAGCCGATGAGTGCGAGCGTGCTGGTCACACGGTGTCGGTCGAGGAAGTGCAGGATATGGTCGAGGACGAGATCATGCGCCTCGACCGCTTCGAGGTGGCGCGCAAGTACATCATCTACCGCTACCTGCAAAACCAGAAGCGCCACAAGAACACGACCGACGACCAGATCCTGGCCCTCATCGAATCCAACAACGAAGAGGTCAAGCAAGAGAATTCCAACAAGAACCCCACCGTCGTGTCCGTTCAGCGCGACTACATGGCAGGCGAGGTCTCCAAGGACCTGACGATGCGCAATCTGCTGCCGGCCGACGTGGTCGAGGCGCACCGCGACGGCATCATCCATTTCCACGATGCCGACTACTTCGCCCAGCACATGCACAACTGTGATTTGGTCAACCTCGAAGACATGCTGCAGAACGGCACCGTCATTTCGGGCACCATGATCGAGAAGCCGCATAGCTTCTCCACGGCTTGCAACATCGCCACGCAGATCATCGCGCAGGTGGCCAGCTGCCAGTACGGCGGACAGTCCATCAGCCTCACGCATCTCGCGCCGTTCGTCGACGTCAGCCGCCAGAAGATTCGCCGCAACGTCATCGAGGAGATGAACGTCTTCGGCATCGCGCCGTCGGCCG
>CAMPAJ010000165.1 GCA_946631805.1 uncultured Eggerthellaceae bacterium | reverse complement strand
CGCCTTGTACTCCCCCACGTTGAACCAGTCGACCCCCTCGTCGGTGGTGCCCGACTTGAGGATACGATGCAGCTCCTTCACGAGCTGCTCGGAAAGCGGCTCCGCAGCCGCGTCGATTATGAAATCGACCGCCCTAAAGTGGTTGAGCGTTTCCACCACGTCGTTAAAGCGCACGGGTTCGCCCTCGAAGCCCACAGTCGCCGTCTCGAATATGAGGCGCGTCTGATCGAGCGACAACCTGCTGCCTTCGATGTGATTTGAATTGAACGCAAGGTCTACCTGCACTTTGTGGTATATGCCGCCCCGCACCTTCGCCGCCTTCTCCTCGCGAAGGCGCTCCAGCAGCGGGTTGCGCGCGGGCGCCTTCGCGTTTGCCCGCTCGGGCTTGCGCGCGTCAGCCGGGATGCTCCACGTCTTGCCCGTCAAAAACGCGCCGGGCACACGCCCCTGGGCGCAGTAGTTCCTCACACTGCGCTCCGAAACGCCCCACAGCGCCGCGACCCTTGATGTGGAAAGATACTCCACGCGTCCTCGTTCCAATCGGCAAAAACCATCGCTTACAGTATACGATATCCTCGTGTTTTTTGCCGATATCGGCAATATTAATGAACACCAGAATGAACACCAGGACGTTCATGGCACCCATTCCTGGTGCTCATCCCCTATAGCACACGCCTCCATTGCGCAAGAACGATTACCGACGATTACCGCCATTGGCGGTATAATGTTGGCGGTAATAAAGGAGGGCCCATGCCGTATGAACCGCCGTTCAACCGCAACGATCGCATCGATTCCCTGTGCATGGAAATCGCCGAGCTCGTAGGGATGATCACACCGCAAGCACCCCTTGCTAAGAGCCCGGTCCTGCACCGCGAGCTGAGGATAAAGACCATCCACTCATCGCTGCTCATCGAAGGCAACAAGCTGGGAGCCGAGGCGGTCACCGCCATCCTCGACGGTAAGCGCGTTCTGGGCGACAGCCGCGATATCCTGGAAGTGGAAAACGCCAGACGTGCCTACGACCTGCTGCCCGAGCTGGATCCGTATTCACTTGACGACCTCCTTCTGGCGCACCGCACGATGATGGAGGGGCTCGTCGCCGAAGCCGGGCGTTTTCGCACGGGAAACGTCGGGGTGTTCGACGGAGATGCGCTAATCCATGCCGGCACGCCCGCAGCGTATGTCCCGGAAGTGATGGCCGACATATTCGGCTGGCTGGGAACGACCGAGATGCACCCGCTGCCAGCATCGTGCGTGTTTCACTTCGAATTCGAGTTCTGCCACCCGTTCGCCGACGGTAACGGGCGGGTCGGGCGCCTCTGGCACACGCTCCTGCTTTCCAGGTGGAGACCGGCGTTGGCATGGCTTCCCGTCGAGAGCACGATTCGCCAACGGCAAGCGGGTTATTACGCCGCGCTCGCAAAGTCCGACGCCTCCGGGTCGAGCGAAGCATTCGTCGAGTTCATGCTGGAAACCATCAGAGACTCGCTCCTCCCGTTCGCAAGGCATCAAGACGAACGCGAATCGACCAAGTTGCGGTCGCTTGCATTCTTCAAAGAGAACCCGAAAGCCAACGTATCCTCCTTGGCCGATTCGCTCGGCTGCTCGAAGCGAAGCGCCGAGCGTATCGTGGCCGAGCTGAAGGCCGAAGGCGCCCTCGCCAGGTCGGGAAGCACACGGTCCGGATCTTGGATCGTCGTAGAATAGCCATCCCGGTCCATCGACTTATCCGAGGGCTCATGGCGCCACTGATGCAGTTAAGCAGGTTGTGCACTACCAGCGTGAACGGGGGACGGAGGTTTGTTCACTCATCCACAAGCCTCTTTTTAGTCGGTGCCCGCGTGAACAAACCTCCCCCGTTCACGTGCATGCGGACCCACCTGCGCGAGCGTCGGAGAAGACAACAGCCTCGGGATCGAGCTTAAGCACGGTAAGCGCAAGCCAAAGATCCACCCCTCCGGATGACAAAAATCACCGAATGGCTACCCTGATACAGCCAACGATACGCCCAGCCTGGGTAAGCGCATCAACCAACGCATGAAGGAGCGCAATTCCCCGAAGGCGTAGCTGGTTTATGTGTCAGGGGGACGTTTCTCTTGACACAGCCCCTAACGCAAACGGGGCGATCACCAGGCGTGTCAAGAGAAACGTCCCCCTGACACACGAAGGCGTAGCTGGTTTATAAACGAAATAGGTAAAGACTAGTTCTTTGTGCAGGGCGGCCCCAAACTTCGATCCAACGACGTTGCATATCGTCGAGCCGCGGCTCCCCCGAACCGGGCTTCTCGTACCTGCTGCACGAGTTGATGAACGAAACGGATGCATCTTTAAAATTCTTAGTAAAAGACATGTGCCTAACAATCCTTCCAAAACTACCGCTGGCCGGCGATATTAGCACATATTTATGCAATAATTCCGTTTACCGACAAATACTACACGTACGCCGATGTGTAATTATTACCTCAAATCCCCCACAATGTTGCGACCTCAGATACTGAAAGGTAGTCCACGCGCCCTCGATCCTATCGGCAAAAACCTCACAGCTCAATATACGATATGAACATGTTTCTTGCCGATATCGGCAAGAAACAACACCAGGTGATACAGCCAACCAGGTTGCGCGTGTCAGCGTCGGTACTGTTCCCGACATACCTGGAGCCCGTGCTCGATGATTTCCGTACTATAGCGCCTCTTCTCTTTTGCCCGACATCTTATCGCGAGCAGATATTCGCAGTTAGTCGCCAAAGGTCCGGTTCAGGTTCTCGCTCAGGGCGTCGAGCTCCTCGGGCAGGCAGTTGTAGACGTAGACGTGGACGTTTTGCCTGTACTTGACGTCAGCGTAGACGTCCGGGTCGCCCTCGCGGCTGATGGCCTTCTGCACGCCCTCCCAGACGTTGTCGGCGCGGCCGATGTAGAGGCCGATGTAGTCGGTGAGGTCCTTGTCGAAGTCGAGCTTCCTGTACGTGGCGATGACGAAGCAGCCGGGCATGCTGTTGATGGGGCCGATGCCGGTGTCGCCCGCCTTCTCCTTGGCCTTGAGCATGTCGGCGACCGTGATGGCCGTGGTCGCGTTCTCCAGGACCGCCTGCCTGGCGTCCCGGATGGCCTTCTTTAGCTCCTTCTCGCTCTTGGCTTGGGAAAAGCCTTCCACGAGCTCGTCTTTCGCGTCCCCGAGCCGGGAGAACAGCGCGCCAGCCCTCTCGGCGGCATCCCCAGCCGCGTCGCCCGCGCCCTTGGCGATTTCGCCTGCGCTCCTAGCGACCCCGTTGGCGCCGACCCTGATCCTGTTCGCCACGGCTTGCATGTCGACTTCCCCGACCAGCGGCTTCGCCTGTTCTATCAGGATGTTCGCCGCGCTCACGACCGCGCCTGCGGCCTGGATGATCCGAACGATGTCGTTCCCGCCCTTCGGGGCGGCCTTCGCTATGCTTGCCAGCACCTTCGCCACGTCCATGGCGGCTCCTTCCGACTCACACTCGCATGTGCGTCCAATCGTAGCATTTCGACGATGCGGGAAGGACGGCACGGCGCTGGTTGTGAGCTGCTTGTTGCCGTGTGTGTCATGGGGACGGTTCTCTTGACACAGACGTGCGCCAAAGGGACCTTGCGTCATGGGGACTGTGTCAAGAGAACCGTCCCCATGACACATGACACAGGAAAGGCAGGCCGCCCATGCAGCCTGCCTAAAAGGAGGATAGCCAAACGAACAGAAGCTAAGGCTTCGGCGCAGCCGGCCGTAGAGCCCGCGACCTACAGCAAACGCCAATTGTTCGCGCTGCCGCCAGCTTCAAGCCCACCAACCAAAGCCGCCATCCGCATCCCTACTTGATGTCCTTCAGCTTCGTGGAAGCCATCTGCGAATACATCTGCGACTTCGCGAAATGCGTCAGCGCTTCACCCCACAGCTGCATCTGCTCGGCAGAACTCTGGCCGTTGTTCGTCGCATTGAAGGCGAAGGCGGCACGGTCCATGCCGTATTCCAGCTCGATAGCCGCGGTGTCGAGGTCGCTGCGAATGGATTCGGAAACATCGGAAGCCAGCTTGCTATCGTTCTTCAGCTTCACGTACAGGTTGCGCGCATCCCAGTAGAATCCCTGCGCCGTCTGGTCGGCGGCATTGGAAACAGCCAGCGGGTTCTCGCCCAGTTCCAGCTTCACGTACTCGCCGGTCGCCTCGCCGGGAAGGCCCACGCCGTTCGGCGTGCCGACCTCGAAGTACGCGGTCTTCTCGTTGGGCAGGAACACGGCTTGCGCCATGCTGCTGGTATTGTCGTTCACGCCTTCCGCACCTGGATCGTTGCGGTGCCATTCCTTGGCGTCGGGATCGTACCAGTCATCGGAACAGTACGCCTCGCGCGCCTTCTCGAAGGTCATCCCGCCATCCTTTGCTGCCTGCTTCACGTACTCCATCATGGTCGCATAGCGGTATATCGTGCCGCCCACGGCACCTTCACCGTTGTACTCCGCGAGCTTCGGGTTGACCAGGTGGTTCGTCTGCACCATGAAGTCGCCCTCTTCACCTGAGTCACCTGGCACGCGCGACGCCGACACATTCGAAAGGCTCTCGTAGCCCTTGATGCCGTCGGCCACGGTAGCCATCAGGAAGGCGCCCGTAACGCCTGCGCGAGGGGCGTTGTCCAAAAACTCGATTGCATCATCGGGCGAAGAGCAGTTCTGCACCATGTGATGGAAGAAGACCTCGTTGATAACGCCCCAAATCGGCGGGCCCCACTGGGCGGTGAACACCCAGGTGAAACCGGCGCTGTTCAAGCCGGCG
>CAMPAJ010000164.1 GCA_946631805.1 uncultured Eggerthellaceae bacterium | reverse complement strand
TGCGGAAACGCGAGCACGGGCAATTCCTCCCACCAGATGCTACTACCGAGTGGGAATAATATTTAGCACAAAACACTATTCCACACTCTACCCCAGAAAACACCAAAACCGCAGGTAAGAAGTGGTGTGTTAGAGTAATCGGCGCACCACTTCAACTCACTAGAAAACGCTCCTATTGGGATTATTCGTACCGGAATTCGTACCGCACGCTAGCGAAATAGCTCGTCGTGAGATCCCGTTCGCTGGAATGCGGCTACCGTATCGCTCGACCTCCAGATGAGCAGCCAGTCTCCCGCATTTGCGACATGGCATTCATGGCTTCCGAGCCAGCTGCCCTTAAGCGTATGCATGTTATGTCGGCGTTTCAACTCGCTAGTGGCGCTGGCGTCGTTGCGGCATACGAGCTCGATGACCTCCTCGAGTGGCGTGAGATCCACATGGCGTCGGCTCAGCCTCTTGACGTCTCGCGAGAACGCCGGAGTGAAGTCGGGTTGGAGCCTCGCCATGCTCAGGCCTCAAGCGCCGCTTCGAGCATTTCCCGGGCCGTGCGGTACCCATGACCGCCGCTTGCGAGTATTGCCTCGGCGTCGCGAATGCTCTCTAAG
Source organism: uncultured Eggerthellaceae bacterium (assembly GCA_946631805.1). The sequence goes on along the minus strand of CAMPAJ010000164.1, from coordinate 4,176 downwards.
CTCTCGTCGTTTGGCTCGGGATACGACAAAGACAGCGGAATGCGACGCTCTCGTACTATTTGGCGGTAAAAGGCGCGTGTGACGGAGGACAGGTCAAACCCGAAGTCCTCCACTATTTCGGCAGCCTCCCTTTTGGTCTGGTCGTCTACGCGTATGGTGACGGATGCCATAGCCATTCCCCTTTCGTAAGACAAGAGTATTTTATCGTCTTACGTTGGCTTGAGCAAGGGCATTGTCAAATGCAACGTTCGCGCTGGCAGGTTCTTTATCAGAAAAGAGTCTTGCAACGACGCCATCGGGGCTCGCATGATGTAGTTCCATCACACCTCGGAACAGTACGCTGCGATAGCCTCGGCGGCATATTCGGCGGCTCCAGGTCCGGCAACCTCGTTGATATTGCGCGTGAAGTCTCCTCCAGCGCCATAGGCCTCGCCAAGCGAGCGCAGGACCTCCTTCGTGCAAGTGTAGAAGTTTTCGGTTATGAAGGCTCGGATTGTCGACACCTGTTCTTGCGCATCTTGGCATGATGGATCCGAACCATCTGACGCCATGCGCCCGAAGGGAACGAAGAGCAGCATGAGTTGTTCGCCCATGAACGCCTCACTTCCTCTTTTCTCGCCTTTCATCTTGGCCTCGTATTCCGCCCATTGCGGGGTACCGCCCCACAATGCCTTGGCCTGCGTTGCGTATTGTTCCTGCTTGCTTTTGTCGAAAGCTTCGAAACCCATGGCCTCGACACCCCTTTCTTGTATGCCCTTTGCCATTTTGATGAGCAAGTCGATGCGCTCTCGTCTCATCTTAAGAAGCTCGATTTGCTGCGCAAGCGCCTGACGTTGGTCGAAATCGGGAGCATCCAGGATGAGGCGGATGTCAGCGAGCGAAAACTCGAGTTCACGAAAGAGCATGATCTGGTGAAGTCGCGCAAGGTCTGCGTCTCCGTAGAGGCGATACCCTGCATCGCTACGACTGCTCGGGATGAGAAGGCCGATACCGTCGTAATAATGGAGCGTGCGTACGCTCACGCCCGAAAGACTGCTCATCTGACGCACCGTATACATATCCGCCTCCTTCGCCATTGCACGATAAACCATAACGCAACGTGAGGGTCAAGCCTTGTCACGCCAACTTTTTGCAGGGCATAATGACTACCTCGAACAGCGTAAACGCTCCCACAACTCCAGACCAAGCACGATTCGTACCAAATTCGTACCAGCAAGCCTGCCAGACCGAAAGGAGCTGCCGACATTAAACCTATGACCTGTGGGTATACAAATACAATTTGAACGATGGCTTCTTACGCATCTACCGAGTGGGAGTAAAACTCGGGACAAAACGGTATTTCACGCCCCACCCCGAAACACAACAAAACCGCAGGTAAAAAAGTGGTGCGTTCGAGAAATCGGCGCACCACTCTTTCACAGAAAACAGCGCTCCTAGCGGGATTATTATTCCATGGATTCTTCCATGCGGGCGAACTGAGTGCCATTAATCCGGCTATGCTCCTAGCATTGTGATCGGAACGACCCTTACTCCCTCTGGCGTGCTATGGGCATACTCCGCCCGTCCGATGAGTACGGCGAGGAAGCTGGGCGGTGGCATGCGCTGCGCGGCGTTCTTGCTTGCAAGGTCGCGCAAGCGGACAAGGCTTGCAACCCCCTCCAGCACCTTGTCCTCGGCGAGCTTGACCTCTATGGCACCCCAGCGCCCGTCGGGCATCTGCAGGACGAAATCCACCTCGAGTCCCGTGTCGTCCCCGTAGTAGCATACTCGCGCATCTTGGAAGTCATCGCTTGCAGACAGGTATACGAGCAGATCGCGCAGGCATAGGTTTTCGAACAGAAGGCCAAGAAGTTGCGTGTCGGCAAGCAGCGCCGTGCTCGATATGCCTAGCATGCGCGCCGCAAGGGCGGGGTCGGCGAAATAGCGCTTGGGTTTGGTGCGCAGATGTTTCTTCGAGCGTATGCCGACATCCCACCCTGGAACCTCCTCTATCAGGTACATGCTCCTGAAGAAATCGAGGTACTTGACCACTTCGTCATCTGTGACGGCATTATCCTCGCCGCGAGACATTTCGAGGCGCAGTGTCTTGTAGGTGGCCGCCGTGGCCACGTTGCGCGCTAGTGCAGCGAGCGCGTTTCGCGCCATTTCGGGAGAAAGTCCCTTCCTCGGTGCATCTTCGTCGAACACAGAGCCCAGGTACTGGCCATTCAGTCGGGTACAGGAGCGATCCGGCATGCCCCTCATCGCCGGCCATCCTCCCCGGCAAACCCACGAGGCTATATCGGCGATGCTCGCATCGGGTGCCGGCGCGAGAGCATCATCGCCGGAGAACAGGGAGGCGATCTTCACGGAGCCATCCGATACCCCCTGCTCGAAAAGTGATTCGGTGCGCATACGTACGCGCGCGATACGACCGGCTCCGCTGTGGCTGTATCCTTCCTGTGGAGGCAGCGAAGATCCCGTCAGCAGGAACAGGCCGCTCGCAGACGTGTCGTCGACGGCGCGGCGGACGTCGTCGTGCAGACCTGGAATCTCCTGCCATTCATCGATAAGGCGGGGGTGTTCGCCCCCGAGGGCTATCCGATGGTCCATGCGCACAAGATTGCGAGTCTCTTCTTTGTCGAGGCGGATCTCGCTGTTAGCATGGGCCTGAGCGCACCAGGTTTTGCCGCAATACTTAGGCCCCTCAATTTTAACGGCGCCGAACAGCGCCATGAGCTCATCGATTTCCCTATCGATGAGCCGCGGACGATAATCTTTGTTCTTAAGCAGTCCGTTCATGGCACCAGCTTCCAAGACGTTCCGATACTATGGCTGCATCTTATCAGAATCCCAGCTTATATATCAGATATTCCCATCTTAAATTTCAGAAACTCCCATCAATAACTTCAGATTTCCCCATCATGTTTTCGGGAGTAGCGTAAGCCGCCTGCATGTCAGCAGGCGACCCTCGCTCTTCATTTTCGCGTCCTGCGATGTCATCTGGCGTTTTTCTGATATTCGTCTAGCTTCTCGTTGAGGATGCGCTCCTCGTGCTTGGCCTTGAAGTGGAAGAAAGCCGTCGCTCCTGCGAGCATCACAAGGTATGTCACGGTGAACGATATCCAGGACCCCGCCATGTCGATTGGAAACCATCTCATCGCAATGGCTGCTGCAGCGAGTACCGCATACAGGCAGATCCCGAAGATCGCAAGGCGGGCCGGATAGGCCATCCGCTTGATGATAACGGGCGTGAAGAATATGAACTGCAGGGCGGCGGCAACGGCGCAGGCCGCGAGTATCGACCAACAGTATCCGATGCCTTGCTTCGCCTCTTCCCCCGCGAACAGGGTTGCAAAGATTAGGCAGATGACCATTGTTGCGGTAAACCCGACGCAAAGGGTCAGGGCAAACGTCTGCGCGTTTTCCGCCGGGGTCTTTCTTTCGGTATCGATTATGTCCTTGCGCATCATGGTGGGTTCTCCTTTCGAATCCGATTACAGCATTCCGAGCTTGCGGCGTACGCCGGGCGCGTATTGCCTCGATATGACAACCTGCTCACCGTTGTCCATGGTCGCCATGAGCCTGCCGTTCATCTCCGGCCGTAACGAGGCAATCCTGCGGAAGTTCACCACGCAGCCCTTGGCCACGCGCAGAAAGTCGCAACCCTCAAGGCGCTCCTCCATTTCGTAGAGACGCAGCGTGGTCTCGTATACCTCGCCGGCTGTGTAGAAGAACGTGCGCTTGTCCACGGACTCCACGTAGAGGATGTCCTCGGCGCTCACCACGTGGGTGCTGCCGTCCGCACTGCCCGTGACCTTGCGGTCGAACATGCGCAGCCGGGCGACGATTTCGAGGACCTTTCGGTCGGTTCTGCTGCAGACGATCGTGACCTCGACATCGCTTATGCCCACACGCTCGTCGATCGTTATCTTCATGTAGCTCCCTTCGACGGCAAATATGCTATACGCCGTTGGAGCTCCACTCGACGTCACTGGACCGAGTTGCGCTTGAAGTGCACTAAGTTGCACGCGCCGGCGATAAGTGGTGCGGGTTTCATAGATGAACGAAATCTACAATGCGGAGGACATGGTCTTCATCCATCCCTTTCCATCCAGCATGCTTGCGGGTGACCCTGGATTTGAAATTGGAGCAGTACACGTGTTCTTCTCAGCGCCTGTATGCCCAACTCTACAT
>CAMPAJ010000163.1 GCA_946631805.1 uncultured Eggerthellaceae bacterium | reverse complement strand
GCCCGACGCCTGAAGCGCCGCGAGCCGGTCGGCGTTGCGCATGAGCTTCTTCAGCCGGTCGGGATGAAATATTTCGTCAGGGTCGATGTTGAACGTGATGGCGATGGCGGGCTTGCCGGATTGCTTTGTGGCTATGGCCTGGTCGATGAGGAAACGGTGCCCCGTATGCAGCCCGTCGAACACGCCAAACGCGCACGACGACCCGTCAAACAAGCCCCAATCGAAATCTTTTTCCGCAAAGAGAAGCGCCATGTCCAGTCCTTATCCCAGCAAGAAGCGCCGCCGGTTGGCAATTGCGCATCGTAAACCTAGCCATCAGGGAATTATAAGGTAGAACACCGCGATTGCACACGGCGCTTTTCCCACAGCTGCCGAGTGTGGTAGAGGAAAGGCCCCTCTTTTGTTTCATACTCTCGACAGGCCTTCTTCTATGTAGTACAATTACGTACAACAATAGTACAACATAATTGTAATACAGGAGGCCATCATGGAAGACGCAATGGTCACCGGACGCATGTCGGCCGAAAAAAAGGCTGCGGGTAATGCCGTGCTGGAAAAGGCAGGGTTCAACGCGTCGCAAGCTATCAACGCGCTTTACGATCGCCTGGTCGAGACGAAGAGCGTTGACTTTTTGTTTGACCGGCATGTTTCGCCGCAACAGTGGAAGGCAGCTGCGAAAGTGGTTGACTCCATAGCATCGCCTGTACCTATACATACTCGCTTCGACGACATGACGCGCGGCCAAATAAAGCTTGAACGCGCAAAGTCACGGGGGTTGGTGTAACCATGAGAAAGCTCGAACTATTGCTCGATACCAATATCGTGCTTGATTTCCTCAACCACAGAAATCCGTTTTACGAGGATGCTCGCTTACTCATGATCGCCGGAAGGGTTGGCGAGTTTACCTTGTGGATTGCGTCATCTCAGATTTCCGACATTGTTTACGTTGCCACCGATGGCGGAAGGAAAGATCGCATACCGCAAGTTCTTGAGCAGATGAGAATGCTCCGCTCGATCGTAAACGTGCTGCCCGTGACCGAATCCGATGTCGACAAGATGCTGGCTACGACATGGTCCGACCCGGAAGACGCATTGCTGTTCGACATCGCCCTCAAGGCGCATGTTGACGCCGTCATAACGCGCGACGAGGACTTCAAAAAGGCTGTGGAAAAAGCCGGCATCGATGCAATCGAGGTGTTTGATTGCTCGGAGTTTTTCGACTGGCTGAAGGCCGAACACGACGTTTCGTATGCCGAAATTCCCTTGTAGCGGGCGGTAGAGGTGGAACGGCTTACGACACCTTGACGCCCGCAAAGCGCTCGGCGTTCTTCCACAGGACCAATTCCAACTCGTCGTCGGTCAGGTCGCAATTCCGCATGTTCTCGAGCTCGACGGCGGGGCTCCACATGGGGTAATCGCTGCCGTACATCACATGCTCGGCGCCCCACATGCGGATGAGCTCGCGCATATGACGCCGTCCGATCCAGGTGAACGTGCTCGAGGCGTCCACGTACACGTTGTCGAACGAGGTAAGCGAGCTGTGCATTACATCGTAGCCCACGTCATAAATTGACCAGCCGGCCAAGTGCGCCGCGTCCACAACCAGGTCGGGAAAGGTCTTTAGGATGCGCACGAGACGCTCGGGGCTCGAGTAGCCGTAGCGGTAGTCGCCTGTGTGCACGGCTAACGGCACGCGCCCGGCGATGATTTCGTAGAACTCCATGAGGCGCGGATCGTCCATGTTGACCTTCTGGGTGTCGGGATGCAGCTTGAAGCCATGCAAGCCCAGGCCAAGCGCGCGTTCGACCTCGGCTTCCTTGTCCTCTACGTCCGGATGCATCGTGCCGAAGGCAATGAACTCGGGGTGCTCGGCGCCTTGCTGTGCGAGAAACGTGTTGATGCTCGCGACCGATTTGGCCGTGGTGGCCACGGAATGCACGATGGCATGCGTCACGCCGCAGCTCGCATGCGAAGCGAGCAGGTGCTCGGGCGTACCCTCGCCGAACATCGACGTGAGGTAGAAGTCGCCCACGGCCTCGACGGCCTTCGAGGCGATCTTTTCTGGATATATATGTGCATGCGCGTCGATGATGGGCATGGATTCTCCCTGTATAGCTGGCTTGTTCTCAAATGCGTATCCTGCATGATAATTCAGGTAAAAGCGAAACGCGGGAGTGTTACCTCGTTTTTACAATTCCCCTTTGACTCAACGATAAAGATTGCCCATGCTGCCTGGCCATAAATCATCATTGGGGACATACACCTCATCATCGGTGTATGTCCCCAATGATGACGCGCGCGTTACCTGATCCCGACTTTACAGGCCGCTTGCTAGCGCCGGCCGCAATCCCCGTTGTTACGCGAGGAGGCTCAGCGCGATGGTGAGCGCGAGCACGACGACGAGCACGACGATCGCGATTGCCTCGGGACGGCCGGCGCGCAGGGGGTTCAAGCGGGTGCGGCCCTCGGCGCCGTGGTAGCAACGGGCGTCCATGGCGGCCGAAAGCGTGTCGGCATGCCTGAACGCGCTCGTGAACAGCGGCACGAGCAAGCTGGTCAAACCCGAGAGGCCACCCTTCACGGGACTCGTCGACAGCTTGGCACCGCGTGCGAGCTGGGCGGCGCGTATGGTCCTGAACTCCTCGGCGAACTGCGGCAAAAAGCGCAGCGCTATGCCCAGCACCAGCGAGAACTCGTGCGCGGGCACGCCGATGCGCGCGAGGGGCGCGAGCAGGCGCTCCAGCGCCTCGGTGATGTCGAGCGACGTTGTCGTGAGCGTGAGCAGGCTCCCCGAAAGCAAGAGCAACGTCAGGCGCACGGCGATGAACACAGCCTGCCAAACGCCTTCCTGGCTGATGGTGAACGGTCCCCAGCTAGCGTACACCGGCCCTCCCTGAATGTAGAACAGGTTGAAGAGCGCGGTGAGCACGATGATGAACGACAGCGGCGCTACCGAGCGCAACGCCTGCGACAGGGGAATGCGCGCCAAGGTGAAGAGGACGGCCATGCACACGGCAAGCAGGCCGAGCGCCGGGAAGTTCCAGGCGCAGAACGTCGTCACGACGAGCAGCAGCGTGCCCGCGACCTTCGCGCGCGGGTCGAGGCTGTGAATTGGGCTTTCCGCCTCCCAATAGCGGCCGAACAAGGCTCCCGTTGGCATGGCTACCGGCCCTCCTGCTGTCCGTGCAGCCTCGAGCCGATGGCGTCGGCAAGCTCGTCTACCGTCGGCACCGTGCGCACCGGCAGGCTGATGCCGGCCGCCGAGAGCCTGTTGGCAAGGTGGGCCGCATGCGGCACGCCCAAGCCGACGGATTTGAGCGCCTGCTCGTCGGCGAAAACGCGCGACGGCTCGTCGAGCGCGAACAGCGTGCCCTCGTTCAGCACGAGCACGCGGTCGCAAAGCTGCGCGAGGTCATCCATGTTGTGCGACACGACCACGATCGTGAGGCCTTGCTCGCGGTGCATCTCGGCAAGCAGGTCCAAAAATCGCCGCTTCGCCCGCGGGTCGAGGCCTGCGACGGGCTCGTCAAGGACCAGCGTGTGCGGGTCCATGGCGAGCACGCCGGCGAACGCCACGCGCCGCTGCTGGCCACCCGACAACTCGAAGGGATTGCGGTCGCGCAGCTCGTCGAGGTCCAGATGCACCATATTCATGGCGGCGCGGACGCGCTCCTCCACTTCGGCTGACGAGTACCCCAGGTTGCGGGGCCCAAAAGCCACATCGTCGAACACGGTTGCCGCGAACAGCTGATGCTCGGGATACTGGAAGACGACGCCCACGTCCGCACGTGCGAACGTGGCGGACTTCCTGCCCTCGAGCGCTTGCCCGCGCACGAGCACAGTGCCCTCGTTGGGCTTGAGCAATCCGTTGGAAAGCTGGATGAGCGTGCTCTTCCCGCTGCCCGTGTGGCCGGCTATGCCGAAGAACTCGCCTTCGCGAATGGCGAAGGAAACGTCCTTGAGCGCCCAGTACTCGTCGGGCGCGCGGCCCCAGTCGGCGCGTTTGCCACCGCGACCGACCGATGACTTACGATGGCGCGTTTGCGAAACAGGCTGATAGGTGAACGAGACGTTTTGGAACTCGATGGCGGGAATGGCGTCGTGTGCGTCCAGTTGGGTGGTGGATGTGACATCGCGATCGCCCAGTTGGGAGGCGTGGGTTGTCTCTTTCGGATCGGTTCTAAAAGCGTCTTCCACAGATGGCATGCTGTTTGCCTCTGTCGTCGCCGATGCTGCGGCAATCTGGGGCGCATCGTTTTGCGCGAGCGGATTGGCACTGGCCGTCCCGTTCTGAACGTCAGCACCGCGGTGCACGGTAGAGACCCCGCCGGCTGAAGAATCCCGTGCTCCTGTTTCCGAAAGCAAGCCCACGAGCTCCCACTCGAGACCGGCCTCATCCGCATGCATCCCCACGGGAACGCCCCGCTTGCGCAACGCCATGCTCATGCGCGTCGCGAATGGGACCTCGAGCGCAAGCGCGGCGAGGCGCTCGGCCTGCAGCAGCACGTCGCCCGGTGCGCCATCGAGCGCCACGGTACCGTGGTCAAGCACGACAACGCGGTCGGCCAGCGCGGCCTCTTCCATAAAATGCGTGATGAGTACGATGGTCAGGCCCGATTCGTTCAACTCGCGGCACACGCGCATCAAGCCCGCCCGGCCGCGGGGGTCGAGCATGGCGCTCGCCTCATCGAAGACGATGATCTGCGGCTCGGTGGCAAGCACGCCCGCCACGGCGACGCGCTGCTTCTGCCCGCCCGAAAGCGCAGAGGGCATACGGTTTTCAAA
>CAMPAJ010000162.1 GCA_946631805.1 uncultured Eggerthellaceae bacterium | reverse complement strand
TAGCCCACGTTGCGGGTGTAGTCCCCGAGCCCCGTCACGGAGATCTTCGGGATGAGGATCTCCTTGGCGTTGCGGCCCGCGCGGACCATGCGCCCGCCGCTGTTCAGGCAGCGCGACACCGCCGCCCTCTGGTAGACCTCGTCGAGGATTCCGGTGTAGTTCTTCGCGAACTCGATGCTGTTGGCCATGTCTCAGCCCTCCTATGCGTTGTCGTTGGAATCGTCCAGGCCGGCGAGCCTGCGCCAGCGCCTCATGGTCTTGCCGGCATCCGTGCTGGTGCCTGCGTTGGGAAGCCCAGTCCTGCCGCCAGGCTGCTTTGCGGGGGCATCTGCGAACAGCCAGGGCTCCGCATCCTTCAGCGCGTTGACGTCGCCGCCATGGTCTGCCAGCACCGCGCGTGCCGCCTTCACGTTGCGCACGCCCGCGAGCTGCAGCTTGAAATCAATGCGGTCGGACTCGCCTTGGGCCTTGAGCTCCGCGATCTCGCCGCGCAGCTGCTCGGCGGCTTCGGTATTCTTAGCAGCCTCGGCCACCTGCGCCTCAAGCGCCGCGATCTTCTCGTCGCGCTCGGCGATAGCCCTCTCCCAGTCCTTACCGCTTACCTGCGACTGCTCTTGCACCGCCTGCTGCTGCCCGTTGTTTTGCGCGGTTTCCGCGATTTCCTGCGTCTTGTTGCCACGGTTATCACCTGCCATATCGACCTGCCTTTCGGTCATGGCCGACAAAAGCAATCGGCCCTCCAACACTGCAATCAGGTTAGAGAGCCGTCACAAAGTCGCGTAAAGCGAGTGTCGTTGGCCAAAATGGGAACGTTCGCCTGGCGGCTTGGCCATAGCTTCATACTCAAAAGTACAGGGTTCGGTTTTCGTAAGGCCATCAATGCAGGTTTTTCAAGCCATGTTTTGCAAAGCCTTGTACTTTTTGAACCTCAAAATTACAGGGCTTGCACAAGATTACTCGACTCCGAACACAGCTTGGCGCAAGCTTTTGATGTCCATCGGGGCCCTTTCTTCGATGACGTCGAATGAAAGATTGCGAATCAGATTACGGGCCCGTTCTCCAGATTTGTAAGGTTGTGTCACGTCAACTGCCTTGTACAGACAGCACCATTGAAGATACTCGTGATAGAAGACCCTCTCAGTTGGCCCCTCAACCACAAAAGCAAGGCCCTTGACGTAGCCTTCATCTTCTCTTATAGCCATCAGCCCACCTCGAGGAAGCTCTTGAGGATGTCCTCTTCGTCCTCTCCGGAGGACATCAACGCAAAGATGTACTCTCCGGCAGACATGCCACGATCGTATGCTGCATCAGACAAACGATCGACATTGTCAGCCATGAACGTCGCAAACGTTGCGACCCCGCTGTCGTTCGGCACGCCCGCATATATGCTGTCGAATGGCAGACATTGAATGAGGTGCGGCGAATGACTGGTGAGTATGATCTTGGTCTCTCCGAGCACTTCTCGGACGGCCTCAAGGAGGTCCTGCATCATTCTGGGGTGAATGCCGGTTTCGACCTCTTCGACGCCGAGGCACCCAACGCCAGCTATGTCGGCCATCACAGACCTTGCCACAAGCCAGATGACCCTTTTGGTACCGTCTGACATGCGCGTAACGCTAACTGGCTGGTTCAGATGACTACTGGTGACAAATATCCTGTAGACCTCGTCGCGTATGCGGTACGGTACTGGGGTGTCGGAATCTGGCGCAACTGTTTCTTGGAACTGCTGGGTTTGGTCCTCAATTTGCTGCTTTTGCTCAGGTTGCAGCTGCGACGATACGACATCGATATTGACGATTTCAGGGAAGAGCCCGCAGACGATACTTTGAAATTCTGCATATTTGCCAGGATGTTTCTTTTTCAACTCAAACAAGGAATGCGGCAGGTCTCTCTCCGAGAGCGAGAATACGCCACCCTCTTGTCCTGCGAGCTCGAGGGGATAGTCGTCCATGATGCCGTCCGTGCTAAGGGGGTAGCATGCCCCGTACTTCAAATCGCGAATCGCACGGATTGCGGGGTTGATGTCGATACTGTCAATTGCAGTGAGGACGTCGATTGCAAGCTGGTTGGAATCAAGGTTGATCTTCCGCGTGCACCTTTGCGTCGAATGTCCGGGGCGGTATTTACCGATATCACGCCTGAGATACGAAGACCAGTTTCCACCGCGCTTCGAATTGAGCTCGATCGTCTCCCCGGTTATACGCTCGCCGCTTCCGTCGTCGCGACGCCACGCGAATGAGAATCCGTAGCGCACGAACTGGTACTCGCCTAGTTCGGGCAGGTGGAATTCGACCTCGAACGTAAAATCGTTCATGTCGAGCTCCGGCACGAGGGGCATGCAGTTTTCGTCTCCCATCATCCTCACGCGCGCTTGTGAGGTTGAGTTCATGAATAGAATCCCGAACGCCACAGCGTCGAGGAAGTTGGACTTTCCATAATTGTTGGTGGAGACGAGCGACGTGATGCTCTCATTGAGAAGGATCTTCGTTGTTCTAAGGTTGCGAAAGCCGCCCACCGTTATGCTCAGGAACTCCATGTCAACCTCCTCGGCGCGTTTAGGATGACTCTAGATGTGTAATGCAGAAGTATACTACCCATGTACCTAAATGTACATGGTTGATGCTGCTGTAATGTATTATCACTGGTTAATAGCGACACATTCGATTGAGCCATGTACATTTAACAGCATATATCGTGTTAAGTGGGCGATCAGCTGAGCCCTTTTCGTATTACCTAAGGCACATCCCGCGCCACATCCATTGTACAATTTGATTCGCCTAGCCCACGCGGCGGTGCATTTAAATTGTTTACGCAAAGAAACATGATGCTCGATAAGAACAACGCTCACGTAACAGCGCGCCCTACGCACGGGTGGAACGAGGGGCTGCATGCGGCAGCCCTGACCTGCTATGCATTGATCGCCGTGCTCGTAGCGATGTGCCTTGCGTCTTGTTCCACCGCAGCAGCGCCCGTGCAGGATGCAGGAAGCGCTGCCGCCCCAAGCGGAGTCGCAAGCGAGAGCCCAGATTCAGCCGATGACGCCCTCGCATCGGCAAAACCGCTGGAAGAACCTGCCAGCACGGAGCTTTACGCCCTATTGGGCATAACGACGGGCGATAAGCTCATCAGGCTTGCGAAGACGAGCGAGGACGATGCGTGGATTGCAGCCCATCCCGATGCCTATGCGGTGTTCCGTCCGCAAATCCAGCAGAAATGCCTGCGCCTCGCAGCCGACGAACCCCAAGCGGCAGCTTTTGTTCGCGGCTTGCCCGACCACGTTGTGGCCGATGCTGAGCCCAACTACGAAGCGCCGGCGCTCTTTGCAGGCACGCCTTCGCCCGAGGTCATCGAAACCAGCATCCCGCACTTGTACCAGTGGGACCAGCGATGGGGCTATACGATGTACGACGGCGACGCGTTCGGCCTGAGCGGATGCGGCCCGACGGCGATGGCGATGATCTACCAAGGGCTCACCGGGGCATACGATAGGACTCCTTACGATATGGGCCAGCTCGCATTCGCCGGGGGCTTCGTGAGCGACAGCTACGGCGGGACGATATACGGATACTGCGGATACGCAGCCGCGCAGCTGGGGCTCGCGTGCGAAGAGCTCGAGCTCAACGCCCAAAGCATCGTGTCGGCCCTCCAGAGCGGACGCCCCATGATAGCGAACGTCGGGCCGGGCTCGTTTTCGGAAGTAGGCCATTACATCGTTTTGGCAGGCATTACCAGTTGGGGGAAAGTCGTCGTCAACGACCCGTACTCGATCGAGCGCTCGTCGCAGCTATGGGATCCCGAGCTCATCGCCTCCGAAGCCATCGTCTTGTACGCGTTCTCGACCATCCAGTAGGTCACGTTGCGCGCCCTTGCGCTAAAGCGCACAAGGCCAACGGGTTGGGAATCAGGATAAGGCTCGTCTTTCGCAACAACGGGCATTCCCGCAGAGTTTCGCAAACATCCCCGTTCCACCAGCTCACGCAGCGCAAACTACCACTACGCGAAACTGGCCATGGTCATACTGAGCACCATGGGCGCCCAGGCGGCAAACCGTTGCGGTTCGGCAACCAGCTCGACCGACAGCTCGCCAAAACCAATCCAGCGCACCTCGCTGGCCTCGCACGGGTCCGGCTCGATTGCGCCCTCGCAGCGCCCGACGATCACATGGTCGTACTCGAACTCGCAAAGCCCGTTGTCGAACTCAGCCCGGTAGGCAAACGCGCACAGCTCGCGCAAATCGCGCGCCTCGCACCCCAGCTCTTCGTGCACGCGCCGATACGCAGCGTCCAGGGTAGCCTCGCCTGCACGCGGATGCGAGCAGCACGAGTTGGCCCATAACCCACCGGAGTGATACTTGACCAGGGCGCGTTTCGCCAGCAGCAACTCGGGGCCTTCTGCACCGTCGCGCACCAGAACGACCGAGAAAGCGCGATGCAGCATCCCCTGCACATGGGCTTGCCACTTCGTGGCAGTCCCGACCTCGCGGTCACGTGCATCAACCAAAATCAGCAGATCGTCACAAGCCGGATCCTGTGCCATGCGATTTCTCTCGTCCATCTTCGCTCTCTCTACCAACTCTTCCAGCGACCGTTATACATTTTATACGCACCAGCACCCCACCCCATCCTGATACACCCAACCGATACGTCCAACCTGGATGGGTGTATCAGAACTATTTCCTGAACAGTCGGGAGCACCCGCGGCCAAGGTCGAGCAGCCCCGAGTGAGCGCCCCGCGGAGGAGTGGGGTGTGGGCGATTCTGCAGGGTTCGAGCGCCCGGAAAACGCGCCGGTGGCGCGTTTTCAGCG
>CAMPAJ010000161.1 GCA_946631805.1 uncultured Eggerthellaceae bacterium | reverse complement strand
CGGCATCGACCCGCTGTTCGAATCCAAGACGGATTTCCAGATCATGACCGAAATCGCCAAGGCCGTGGGCGTTGACGATGTCCTCCCCAAATCCCAGGTCGAGCTTGTGCGCCATCAGGTCGACAACAACGAGTCCGAAAACCTCGCCGGCTACACGCTGGACATGTTGCTCGAGCACAACGGCATCCTGCCGTTCCAAGGCATCGAGCAGCCGCGCATCGGCTTCGCCGACCAGGTATACGCCACCGAGTCGGGCCGTTTGGACGTGTATTACGAGAAGATGCTCAAATGGGATCAGGCGCTGCCCACCTGGGAAGACCCCATCGAGGCCTACGATGAGAACCCTGCTCGCGAGCAGTTCCCGTTCCAGCTCACGCAGACGCGCTCCCGCTTCTTTATCCATTCGATGTTCTACGACGCCAAGTGGATCAACCAGTTCTTCGACGCCTTCGTCGAAATGAACCCGACCGACATGGCGGCCGCCGGCATCGCCAGCCGCGACACCGTCGAGGTGTACAACGACCGCGGCTCGTTCAAATGTCAAGTCGTGGCCAACGAGTCGGTGCATCCGGGCTCGATTCGCACGACCGAGGGCGCGTGGGCGCGCAACATGGGCGACGGCCATCTGCAGTCCGTGACGAACGACCAGATGCGCGACCGCCGCGTTGACCTTATGAAGGGCGGCGTCACGCCGTTCAACGACACGCTCGTAGCAATTCGGAAGGCGTAGGTGAAACGACATGACGAAGCTTGCAATTGCAATTAATCCCGACCGCTGCATCGGTTGCCAGACGTGTGCGAATGCGTGCAAGATGCAGAACAACGTGCCCATGGGCATGCTCTGGAACCGCGTAATCACCGAAGGGTGCGATTCCGTGAACGGGGCAGAGGGGACGTTCCCCAACCTGGAGCGCCATTTCCTCCCGCTGGCCTGCCAGCACTGCGAGAACCCGGCCTGCCAGAAGGTGTGCCCGACCGGTGCCACCTACAAGGACGAGATGGGCCGCGTCGAAATCGACTACGACAAGTGCATCGGCTGCCGCATGTGCATGGCCGCCTGCCCGTACAACGCCCGTACGTTCAACTGGGCCGAGCCCGTGCGCGATGTCGATTTCAACTACGGCGATGCGCGCGTGCCGGTGCGCGGGCGCGGCGTGATGGAGAAATGCACGCTGTGCAAGGAACGTACCGATGACGGCGATGCGCCCATGTGCGTCATGTGCTGCCCCACGAAGGCGCGCGTATTCGGCGACTTGGACGATCCCAACTCCGAAATCTCGCAGCTGAAGCGCGAGCGCACGGTTCGCATCCTGCTCGAGGACAAGGGCACGCATCCGCAGGTCTTTTACTTCGCGTAGGAATGTGTATTTGGGGTCTGACCCAAAATACACATTCGCGATGGGTCGAAACGATACGTTCTCGCGGTTCTTTATAGAAAGGAGATTGCACATGCAATCCAAAGGATTTTCCAAAATCGCGCTCGGCGCATTTGGCGTGCTGGCGATAATCGGCGTCGCATGCTGGATCTTCCAGCTCATGAACGGACTGGCCGTGACCGGCATGTCCAAC
Organism: uncultured Eggerthellaceae bacterium; assembly: GCA_946631805.1. The sequence goes on along the minus strand of CAMPAJ010000161.1, from coordinate 3,248 downwards.
GCAAACTCGTGGGGTCTCTACATTTGCACGTTCATGCTGTTCGTGGGCCTGTCAGCTGGCGGCCTGATCGTGGCGAGCTCGGCGCACGTGTTCGGCATCGAGTCGTTCAAGTCCGTGGCCAAGCCGGCCGTCATCTGCTCGACTGCCTGCATCTGCGTGGCGGGCATGCTCGTGCTGGTGGACCTCGGCGGCATCGTGCGCGTGTGGCGCATGTTCACGGGCCCGAACTTCATGAGCCCGCTTCTGTGGGACATGTGCATCATCACGATTTACCTGGTCATCAACATCCTGGACCTCGTGTGGATGCAGAAGGGCGACGAGGACAAGGTCCGCAAGCTCAGCTACGTGGCGCTGCCGGTTGCCATTTTCGTGCACTCGGTGACGGCCTGGATCTTCGGCCTGCAGATCGCCCGCGCCTGGTACACGGCCATCATGGCCCCCATCTTCGTGGCGAGCGCGCTCGACTCCGGCCTGGCGCTGCTGCTCCTGGCGCTGCTGCTGCTCGACAAGCTGGGAATCGCTCAGCTCGACGGCGACCTCATGGCCAAGCTCGGCAAGCTGCTCGCGACCTTCATCTGCGTTGATGCGTTCTTCATCGGCTGCGAGCTTCTGACCATGGCCTATCCCGGCGCCGGCGAGGCCGTAGCCCTGGGAGAGATGCTCGCGGGCGCTACCGCCCCGTTCTTCTGGTTCGAGATCATCGGCGGCCTGCTCGTTCCGTTCCTGGTCCTGGCTGTCGCGAAGAATCGCGAGAAGAAGGGCATGATCATCCTGGCGAGCGCTCTCGTGGTCCTTGGCGTAGCCTGCAAGCGTGTGTGGCTGCTGTTCACGAGCTTCATCCATCCCAACATCTACGGCGGCCCTGGCATCACCGCAGGTACGTTTGCCGCGCAGGCCGATCCCGCCAACATGTGGATGGCTACCGGCTCCTTCGCCCCGACTGTGCCGGAAGTCCTGGTGACCCTGGGCGTGATTTCGGTCGGCGTGCTCATCTTCATGGTGCTGTCTAACAAGCTGGTTGCAGGCACGAACGCATAAGCAACCTTTGGCTTCTCCTCCCGATTGCGGGCGTCGAACATGCGGCGCCCGCTTTTGCGTTGCGCGTCGACGAGCCGCGCATCCTGTCTATCGGTTAGCTCGCCGAGCGATGCTCAGTATACGTCCAAAGCATCTTCGAGTGAATCGAACGAATCGTATCGCAAGCTCGTGATGTAGCTTAATTCCCTTCGCCTATTAAACATTGGTTGCCCGCGTACATGGAGTATCATGAGTGCGCATCGGTTTTCCAGAGCCGACGTGCCCATTCGCGCCTGCAGATGCCGAGATGTTTGGAGGCATTACGTGAGGGGGAGGATATGGCCAACGCGTCAACTTATCAGTGTCCCAATTGCAATGGCGTTCTGGCGTTTGACGCCAAGAGCGGACACCTTGTCTGCACGTTTTGCGGTAATTCTTTCGAAGAGGGGGAGGCGGAGCGAGCCATTCCCCTCACCAAGACGGCTGCGATGCATGAGAGCGATCATGTGAAGACGGTCGACGAGTTCCTCGAGCGTGCGACATGGAACGAGCTCGATGCATCGGCTGCGAACGTGAAGCAGTACTCATGTCCGGCATGTGGCGCGACGGTCGTCGCAGACCAAGCAACCGTGTCGACTGCATGTCCCTATTGCGGCAACAACATGATCGTTTCGGGTATAGCGACAGCTCAAAACATGCCGCAAATGGTTATACCGTTCAGCGTTGCGAAAGACGATGCCAAGGCGGCGATGCGCGCGCACTTCGAGGGCAAATGGTACCTTTCTCGCGCATTCAACGCGTCGCTTGAGCACATGCAAGGCATATACGTGCCCTATCACCTTTACGATATGAAAGTCTCGGGTCGTGCGGAAATAATCGCCTATGAAGAGGGGAGTAGCAACGCCAAGACCCACTACTATTTCGGCATGAAGCGAGCAGGCCATGCGCAGTTCGAAAAGATTCCCGTCGACGGCTCGTCGAAGATGCCCGACGCGCATATGGATGCTATCGCGCCGTTTGACTTTGACAACATGCGCGACTTTTCGACTAGTTACATAGCCGGCTATCTCACGGAAGTCGCAGACGAGAGCGCGCAGGCGTGCTTGCCCCGTGCGGAACAGCGCGCTCGCAATTCGCTTAAGAATGGCTTGAAGGAGGATGTGCTGAACTCGAAAAACATTGACGGCGTTGAAGAAGTCGTCATGTACGATGCGGACGTCCAGCTCACGGGTGCGACGACATGCGTGTTGCCCGTATGGCTCATGCACTGTACTTGGAATGGAAACCAGATGCTGTTCGCAGTGAATGGCGAGAGCGGCCGCTGCGTGGGTGACCTGCCCATCGATGGCAAGCGCCGTGTTGCCACGATTGCGGCTACGTTCGTCGGTATAGTGCTGATACTTGCAATTGCGTCTATTTTCGTCCTCGACGGTGACTCCGACATCTCTATTGGTTACTCGATAGGTGCCGTCATCCTCGCCGCGATTGGCTCGTTTTTCCTTGACTCCTACTTCAAGGATCAGATGCATACCGCCGTTGAAGCTGATGATGCGGGGATGAGTTACGATGAAAAAGGTCTTGTCATCACCGAACGTTGGAGTACAAAGAAGTCCTATCAACGCAAGTCGAAGGCACGCGAAAAACTGAAAGAAGGGGACTAGCGCGGGAAGCGCCTATGCGCCATTAGCAGCTTGCGGATACAGCTGTTGGGACGGGGGTCCGCAGGTGAGCCTGCATTTTTGCGGCGAGTGCTCGGATACTATTCGCGTCGGTTTCGGCGTAGCTTTTTTGCCTGCATATAATGCTACATTGGCCTCTTTGCCTGCGATGCAGCGAAATGCTCTGTCTTGCGGGTCATAGCCTCGTTGACGTCGATGCAGCTCAGTGCTCCCGTAGGGCAGATTTCGGCGCACGCGGGATCGTAACCGAATCGGGTGCGTGCATAGCAGCCGTCGCATTTGCGCATCGTGCCATCGTTTCCGAATCGGGGGATGCCGAAGGGGCAGGCCATCGCACATGCACGGCAGCCGATGCACAGCTCGGTCCGCACGACTACCGATCCACTTGCCATATCGCGGCGCAGGGCGCCCGACGGACACGCATCCAAGCATTCGGCGCTTTCGCAGTGCATGCACGCAGCGGAAACATGCGCGTTGCTCACCTGGCCCGCCGCAATGCTTTCGAAATGCATGATGTGGCGGTACGCCGGTTCGCCGTGTGCAATGTCAATG
>CAMPAJ010000160.1 GCA_946631805.1 uncultured Eggerthellaceae bacterium | reverse complement strand
AAAAACGCCACCTGGGCTTTTGCAGGCGGCAGCCCAAAATATGTATGTTGTTTCGCCAATGTGAAGCTGTTTTATTCGGCGGGACGTAAACGATTCTGGATGGGCTTTCTTCAACTATAATTGCGGGAACGAATTATCCTCTCGAGCAAAGGTTGCCGTATGAAAACCATACGCCCACGAAACTCCGCTTTGGAGCCGTCGCTTGCCGGCGCGCTTTGTGCGGCGCTGTTCCTCTTTCTGCTCCTGTTCGGAGCGCCTCAAAGCGCGTTTGCCGAAGGCGAAGGCGATGGCGATGGCTCGAACGGTGCAGCCGCCAGCCAGAACGACTCGGCCATGTTAGCAGGCCAGCTGCAGGACGATCAGGGCAAACAGGGCGAGCACCTGCTCACCGCCCAGAACGACTACGTTCCCGCCCTGAGCATCCACGACGAGAACGAGGGCGTCGGCGTCGTAACAACGCAAGCCGACGACGAGCTGCCAAGCAGCTACAACTCCATCGAGAAAGGTTTCGTCACGTCCGTGAAAAACCAGGACCCATTCGGCACGTGCTGGGCCTTCGGCACCATTGCAGCGGTAGAATCGTCGCTTTTGGCGCATGGGCAGGCCAAACTGGGCGAATTAAACCTCTCGGAGCGCCACCTGGCATATTTCATGTACCATCCGGTCACCGATCCGCTCAGATACATGGCCGGCGACAGCACCCAGACGAACGGAGCACCCGAATACGGCGCGGTGATACAAGATGACCCCTATCTGGCCGCGGGCAGCAACCCCACGTGCGTCATGCACGAGCTGACGACCTGGCACGGCGTAACCGACGAGGCGACGGCGCCCTATTCGGAGCTCACGGATGCATACGAGCGGTACCTGGAAGCCCAGTACGGCGGCGAAGCATACACCCAGAGCCAATTCCTAACCGATACGAACCTCGATAACGCCACGGCGTTCGACGGCGCCTGGCGCGTTGCCGACGCCTACCAGATCAGCCTCAAGGACTCCGAAGACGTCAAGCACGCAATCATGCAGTACGGCGCGGGCGCGATCCTGATGTATTTCGACGAAGGCTACTGCAACTACAACCATATGGGCGCAACGATCGAAGACCGCCTGTTCACCGACGAGACAGGCGCTACCTACAACCTGGCCTCGGCGCCGGCGCACTACTACTACGGCGGCTACGATACGAACCACGTCGTGACCATCGTCGGCTGGGACGACAACTACAGCGCCAGCAATTTCGAACCCGACTACGAGGCGATTGCGAAATCGTGGGGCTCGACGGCCGAAAAGATAAAGAGCGCCATCGGCGGCGACATGAAAGCGCCCCAGCACGACGGTGCTTGGCTCGTCAAGAACAGCTACGGCTCGTACTGGGGCGATGCGGGCGGTTACTTTTGGATGTCCTACGACGACGCGTGCACGGGCGGCTCCTACTCCAAAGTCCATTTCTACCAAATGGAATCGTCCAACGCTCACGACCACCTGTACGCGCACGACGGCTCGACCTATTGGAACTCGCTCACCGTAAACTCGGGCGGAAGCATCGCCAACGTGTTCACCGCCAAGGGCAACGCGCAGGGCGCCGAAGTGCTCGACGCCGTTTCGTTCGAGCTCACGGACGTGAACGTCGACTACAGCGTGCAGGTGTACACGAACCTGACCGACCCCGCCAACCCGACGAGCGGCACGCCCATGCTTCCCGAAACCGAACCTGGCATCACCGCCGCATCGGGCAAGACGAGCTACGCCGGCTATTACACCATCGAGCTTCCGCAGGCAATCCTGCTGGACGAGGGCACGACCTATTCCGTAGCCGTTACGCTTTCGCACGAGAACGGCACGTCGGTGCGCTACTGCGTCGACAGCAACGACTCGACCAGCTGGGCGCGCTTCGTGAGCGCCGCCCACCGCAACGAGAGCTTCGTCTGGCACCCGAACGCCACGCTCCCCGATTCCGGCGCTCCGTTCTATGACGACTTGGCGGTGCGGCAGGGGGTCACCGGCGTTTCCGACCGGCAAGGTTACGTCGCCCGCGTCAAGGCGTTCACCCGCGATGCGGACTTGACGGTCGAGCGCACGGACCTGACCTACAACGGCATCGCGCAAACGCCCGCGGTAACGTTCCGCAATGCCGACGGCACGTTACTGCAGGAAGACGCCGACTACACGCTTGCTGGAGAAAACAACGTTGACGTGGGCACCGCCCGCCTTCTCGTGACCAGGACCGGAGCTGACGAGAAACCCATCGTGACGACGTTTTCCATCGTACCTGCGCAGCTGCAAGAGGCGACGATGACGTTCGCGGGCACGCCCACGTACGACGGCACGGCCAAAAGCCCCGAACCCATCGTCACGCTTGGCGGACGCAAGCTCGTCCGCGACATCGACTACACTGTAGCCTACTCCAACAACATCAATGCCGGGACGGCCTCGGTCACGTTGACGGGTCTCGGCAACTACGCGGGCACGTTGCAGGGGAGCTTCACCATCGCCCGCGCACCAAGCGCGCCGAGCAACACCGCTACCGCAAAGACCGCAATTACGAAGGTCACGCTCGCGAAGACGCGCTATACGTACAACGGCAAAGCCAAGAAACCCGGCGTGACGGTCAAAGCCGGCGGCAAGACGCTCAAGCGCGGCCGCGATTACACGGTGAAGTACGCTCGCAACAAGGCTGCGAGCACCGCCACGGAGAAAGCGACCGTGACCGTAACGGGCATCGGCGACTACAAGGGCTCCATCACCAAAAAATTCACCATCGCGAAGGCCGCTAACCCCTTAAAGGCCGCCGGCAAGACCAAGGCGGTCAGCCGCTCGGCGCTGTGCAAAGGCGCAGTGGCGGTCAAGGGCTCCGTCAAGCTCACGCGCAAGGCACAGGGCAAGGTGACCTATTCCATCACGAAGGCCCTAAGGGGCTCCAAGGACTTCAAGCGCTCGTTCAGCATCAATGCAAAGACCGGCCAGATCACCGTGAAGCGCTGCACGTGCAAGGGAACCTACAAGATCAGAATCAAGGTGTCTGCCAAAGGCAATGCCAACTACAAGTCCGCCGCCAAGACGGTCACCGCCACGATTAGGGTGAAGCAATAGCGCATCGCATCAACGTTGGGGACATACACCGATGATGAGGTGTATGTCCCCAACGTTGTCAATACAGCATGCCCGTCACGCCTGATGTGCACCCTATCACCCTTGGAGCGAGGCTGCGCTCGCATTGCTCGCATCCTGCGCAGTTGCAGAAGCGCTCGCGTCGCTGGCGGTCACTTCTTCGAGCTGCACGTCGGCGAGCGACATGTCAACGTTGTAGGGAACGTTGGCGGGCATGGGGTAGTACACGACGCCGGCATCGACGAGCAGCTGGTCGAGGTAGTCTTGCCCAGCAGCTTCCCACAGCCCGTAAGCCGCCGAGTCGCTCAAGTAGCTCCACAGCGATTCCGGCACGTCGGCGGGATCCAGGGCATCAATCGCCTTGTCGCCCGTCGGGAAGACGTATTCGTCGTTAACCCAAATGAACGCATACGTATCGCCATCGTCCTCGACGAACACCTGCGACACGTCGCCTTCCTGCATCCCGTCCAACGCCTCGGCGTACGCGCTGCCGTAATCGGACGAGTCGACGTCCCATCCGTTGGCGCCGTTGGACTCGACGAGCGTCTCGTCGTCGCTATAGGAGCCGACCATCTGCGCAAATTCTTCAACCGACTTGTCGCCTGCCGCGAACTCGTCGCGCAGGCGCTGCACGAGCAGGGACTTCTCGCGGTTCTCGTCGGATTCGCGACCCGACAACCTAAAGCAGTACGAGTGCTTCGTCACGGGCGATTGCAGCGTCTGCGTAAAGCTCTTCAGAAATTCCCTTACCTGGTCGTCGGTTGGAACCGGCGTCTCGACCTCGGCGGAAAGCACGAGCCGCTTCACGATGGCTTTGCGATAAACCTCGCGCAGGCCCTCTTCGGTCTGACCGTGGGCGGCCAGCGTCTGCTGCAGAATCTCGTCATCGCCAAGTCCGAGCGTATCGCGCAGCGTTTGCAGCGAAGCGTCGATTTCGGCCTCCGACGCCTGCAACCCGAGCTCGTCCGCTTTCTTTTGCACGAGCTTGTCGGTAAGCAGCTGCTCGATGGTGGAATAGCGCAAAGCCGAAGGCGTCATGCCGTACGCCGCGAGAAACGTTGCCCAATCCTCATCCGATACGTCCGCGACCTCCATCTGCTCGCGATACAGCGCTATGTAGTCGTTGACCTCGTCTTCCATGAGGTAATTGAAGCCGTCGTACTTTGCCGCAGCATCGACGGGCGCCAAATCGCCCCGCGCGAACGAATACCCGACCGCGATTGCCGCAACGACGACGATCGCCGCAACGATTCCCAGAACGATCTTCTTGCGGGAGCGCTTCTTGGGCGACGCTTCCCCGCTTATTGGCGTTTCATCCGATACGTTGGCCATAAAACCCCTCTTTACCTCAAGCGCCCTCGCCTCACGCAATTGCGCCCCTACAAAACTATCTTGACAATGCGCAGCAAAACTAGCGCGAACCTCGAGCCAATCCCAGACGGTCTATGCCGTAACCGTCGCCTTCTTCGACAGTCCCTTCTTCACGAACAGGGTCTTGTACGCCTTCACCTTCGCTTTCGGCACGCTGACCTTGGCTGATGCAGGCAAGCCCTTCAAGGCTTGCGAGCCGACGTTCTTCGCCGTGAGCTTCTTGGTCTTGAGCGTTACTTTCGCGAGCTTCTTGCATCCGTAGAACGCCTTGCTCCCCACCAGCTTGAGGCCCGTAGCGCTGAGCGCCACCGAGGTTAGGCTCGTACAGCTCTGGAAAGCTTGCGCGCCGATGGAAGTGGTCTTGGGCAGCGTGACCGTCTTTAGGCGCGTGCA
>CAMPAJ010000159.1 GCA_946631805.1 uncultured Eggerthellaceae bacterium | reverse complement strand
ACGGCATCGAGGTACGCATTGCGGCAATTGCTCAGAAATATAAGCTCGTGGCCTTGGTCTTTAAGCGTCGTGAGCACATCGGGAACGCCGGGGAACAATCGCGCCGTACCGTTCTCGAAAGCCTCGTCCATCAGTTGTGCGACGCGCTCCGCGCCTATTTTGGCAACGCTCCAAGGGATGTCGGGGAACAAGCGCCCCCATGCCTCTTTGGCCGTTAGGCCAATGTTCGAAGCCATTTGCGCCTCGGTGATGTGGCGTTTTGGCGCCTTCCCCTGTTCGACGAGCAACTCGTACCCGCTGACGAACGCCGTGCGGTAAACGTAGAGGCTGTCGTGCAGCGTTCCGTCAAAGTCGAAAATGATGGCAGAAGGATTCATGTGAATGCAGATTATCCTCTCATACAGCCGGTGTGAATGGCAGCAAACCATTGGTAAACAGTATAACGTCCATACACTCGACCGCTTAACATGAGATATTATTAGAGCTCACTCGACCAAAAGGAGGCATCTTATGGCCGAATCGTCCGCTCTTAACACCGATCTTCCAACCGCCGAGCTCATCAAGGACATGGGAGCGCGCTACGAGAACGACATCGTTCAGCTGCGTCGCCATTTTCATCAGCATCCCGAATTGAGCGCGCACGAAACCATGACGTCGGAGCGACTCTGTCAGGAACTCGACGCCCTGGGAATCGAAAACCGCCGCATCCAGGGCCCGCATCCCGCAAATGCCCCGCAGCTCGACGAGCGCACAGAATTCGTCGGCACCGGCATCATCGCCACCATCCGCGGAACAGCTCCTGGGGCCTACGACGAGCGCGGCATCCCCGCGCGCCGCATCGCGTTGCGCTCCGACATCGACGCCCTGCCCGTCACCGAGCTCACGGGAGCTTCGTTCTCCTCGCAAAACGAGGGCGTCATGCACGCTTGCGGACACGATTGCCACATGGCCATGATGCTCGGGACGGTGCGCATGCTCAACGAGCTGCGCGACAGGCTGCGCGGCGAGGTGCGCATCTTGTTCCAACCCGCCGAGGAAATCTCGATCGGCGCACGCGACATGATAGCGGCAGGCGCCCTGGACGGCGTCGACGCAATATACGCCGCGCACATTTGGAGCGAAGTCGAAGCGGGTACCATCTCGTGCGAACCGGGACCGCGCATGGCGTTCACGGATTGGTTCCGTATCGACATCAAAGGCGTGAGCGCACACGGCTCCATGCCCCACAAGGGCGTCGACGCCATCGTCGTAGCCTGCGAAGTCGTTGACGGACTCCAGCTGCTGGTCTCGCGCCATGCGTCGCCGTTCGAGCCCGTTGTCATTACCGTCGGCGAAATGCACGGCGGCACCGCGCGCAACATCATGGCGGGCTCGGCATACCTCACGGGCACGTTGCGAACGTGGCACAAGGACGTCCGCGAGCGCATGATTGACAGAATCGAGCGCATCGCGGGCAAGGTATCCCACGCCTTTGGGGCCGATATCACGTTTAGCTTCGAAGCTGGCAATCCCAGCGTGGTCAACGATCCCGAATGCGCCGCCGTCGCCCGCACGGCAGTCGAAGACGTGCTCGGCGCAGACGCGATCGCCCAATACGAGGGCACGCTCGCCGGCGAGGACTTTGCCGAGTACCTGAACTACGTACCCGGCGTGTTAGCGTTCGTGGGGACGCGCAATCCCGCCATTGGGGCAGAGCATCCCCAGCACAGCTGCTACTACACCGTCGACGAAAGCGTGCTCGTCAAAGGCTCGATGGTCGCAGCCCAATGGGCATGCTCCATGCTGAGCTAAAGCGTTTTGCAAGGCGGCACACCCACCCTCGCTGCAGGCGCATGCGACCATGCCGCCTCGAGGTCGAGCAGAACAAGAGCAATTCTATTACCTACTAGGAGGCGTTATGGCACCGTTGAAACTCACGCGCGTCGCACTCGGTAAATCCAAGCAACTCATGCCCGAAATCATCGACGATGCTGACGAGGGCATCCCTCCTATCGAGTCGCGACTGCGCCATAACATCTTGCGGATGCCCGCCGAAATCCAGGAGGCTTCGGGCATCGTCGTGTACGGAAGGCGCATAAAGAGCCTGTTGTTCTCGACCGACATCGCGGTCATCAGGAACTCCGACGCAGATGCGATTTTCTGCGTATACCCGTTCACGACCCAGCGCGCCATTAGCGCCGCCGTCATCCATGCGGCATCGGCTCCCGTATTCTGCGGGACGGGCGGCGGCACGACGCAGGGCACGCGCGCCGTCTACCTGGCAATGGACGCCGAGAACCAGGGCGCTGTGGGCGTCGTGTTCAATGCGCCCATGCCCAACCGCGACATCCGTGCCGCGGCACGCGTCCTCGACATTCCCATCGTCGTCACCATCGCAAGTCCAAAAACCGATGTCGGGCGCCGCATCGAAAGCGGAGCCGCCATCCTCAACGTTGCAGGCGGGCACAACACCGCTTCCATCGTCGCCGACATCCGAAAAAAATACCCCAGGGTGCCCATAATGGCCTCGGGCGGCAAGACCGGCGAATCCATTTCCGAAACCATCCGCGCGGGCGCCAATGCCATCGTGTACACTCCGCCGAGCTCAACCGAGCTGTTTCGCAACTTGATGGAGCGCTACCGCAATGAGGCCTAGCGAGTTCTACGGCAAAATCGCAGGAAAGGACCGGCTTGGGCAACGGAGCCCGAGCCGGTCTTTTGCATCACCTTACTTCACGCATAGCAATCGCAACTTCCCGTGCCAAGCGATTGAACGCGCCGCATTCAAAACACGAACCTTCAAAGACCACGCAAAGCGCATAGACCAAAAGCATCTCTAGACTGATAATAGAGCCCTAATGAAAAGGAGCATCGCCATGGATATCTCGCCTGAAGAACTCGCGTCGTATTACGACGCGCTACCCGACCCGTACGGCCGCGACGCGCTGTGTAAAATGCAGCTTCCGCTCGAGCTGTCTCGCAAAACCGTCATCGACGTCGCCTGTCGGCGCGGCAAAGGGGTGTACAAGCTGTCGGAACGCGTCGGCAAACACGGAACGGCCATCGGCGTGGAATGGCGACCCGCCCTGCTCGAGGCGGCCCGCGCAGAGGAAGAACATGCCGCGCAGAAGTGCGGATACGAGCAGAGCAACATGCAGTTCGTCGAATGCTATCCCGAGCAACTTGCAGACGCACTCGGCGAGCACAAGGCTGATTTCGTGTACGTGAACAGCATCATCAACCTTTTCTGCAACCCCGTGCAAGCGCTCGCGCAGATCAATCGCGCCCTGAAACCCGGCGGCCTGCTCGTATGCGATACCGTCCTGGCAACCGGCCCGCGCAACGCCAGCGTCGTCGAGCAGGCCCGCAAACTGGGCAACGCCGTGCAGGCGGCGCCCCATCGCAAAGACCTCATGGGATGGCTCGCCTCAGCGGGCTTCGACGTCACGACTGTCGACGCGGTCTCGGACGAGCGCGTCGACGTTAGCGCCGATGCGGACGGGAACCTCGTGGTTCCCGTGGCCCCAAGCGACGAGCCCATCTCGTTCGTGGCAACGAACGTGCGCGTTTTCGCGTGCGATGCCGTCGATTACCACGCAAAGGACCTGATGAAGGACATCAGCAAATTCCGTTAGGGTCGAGTTGCGGGATGAACGGTTGAATTGCCGTTCGAGCAGGCTTCCAGATCGATTACAGCTCAATCCCAACAGGCTCGCCCAGCAGGGCGAATGTTAGACAAGCGTGGGCAGTACACTTGATTGCCCGCTCCACTCAAAAACCAGCGAGGGCGCCACCGCACATCACGGTGGCGCCCTCGCGTATAGGCCAACTGAGGCAATGGCCTCACTCGACGATAAAGCCCGTTAGTCGGTAACCTTCTTTCCGATGGTGTTGCGCAAAACGAGCAACACGCCGATCGTCAACACGATGCCGATGCACAGGCATATGATCGCGTTCTGCACGAAGCCCGCGATGACGAAGCACACGAACGAGACGGCGGCCACCGTCAGGGCGTACGGAATCTGCGTCGAAACATGCTCGATGTGGTTGACGTTGGCGCCGGCCGAAGCCATGACCGTCGTATCCGAAATGGGCGAGATGTGATCGCCGCACACCGCGCCAGCCAGGCAAGCGGAGATGCCGATGGTAAGCAGAATCGACGTGGGATCGAAAACGGCGACAACAATCGGGATGAGGATGCCGAACGTGCCCCAGCTCGTGCCCGTCGCAAACGCAAGCCCGAGCGCCACCAGGAAGATTATGGCCGGCAGCATCATGTACAGGCCCTCTGCGGCACCTTCCAGCGCGTCATGCACGAACACGTCGGCGCCCAGAGCGGAGGTCGCGAGCTTGAGCGTAAGGGCGAACGTGAGGATCAGCATCGCGGGAACCATGGCCTTGAACCCGGCAACGAAGCACTCGGTTGCCTCCTTGAACGAAACCACGCGGCGAATGAGCAGGTAAAGGAACGTGATGATGAGGGCGATAACCGAACCCCACGGCAAGCCGACCGAAGCGTCCGTATTGCCGAACGCGCCCGACAAGTCGCCGGCCACGCCCGACTCCGGATCCCAGAAACCGCCAACGTAGAGCATGCCAAAGACGCAGCACACGATGAGCACGAGAATGGGAAGGATGAGGTCGATCAGGGATGCATTGTCCTTGTTGACGACTTCCTCGTTGCCGAGCGAACCCGATACGCCGTTCTTGTACGCCTCGAACTCGGCTTTGGCCATGGGGCCGTAATCAAAGCCCATAATGCAGATGGCCACAATAAAAACGATGGTCAGCAGCGAGTAGAAGTTGAAAGGAATAGCCTGGATGAACAGCTGAATGCCCGTAACGCCCTCGATGCCGTCGGCCGTGGAGGACACGGCCGCAGCCCACGACGAGAT
>CAMPAJ010000158.1 GCA_946631805.1 uncultured Eggerthellaceae bacterium | reverse complement strand
CACCGGCGCGTTTTCCGGGCGCTCGAACCCTGCAGAATCGCTCACACCCCACTCCCCCGCGGGCCGGTCGCTCGGGGCTTCCCAACCATGGGTGCGGGTGTTCCTGACCGCGCTCCGCGCATTCGGGAAATAGTTCTGGAAGAATGCACGGGGAGCGGGTTGGAGGTTGGGCGGCAATTTGAATATGACTAAAAAATCTCAAAAGAGCTCTTGACGCACAAACGGATGCTGCGTTAATCTTTGCGCCAATCGAATAACTCGAAACCGTTGAGGCGAAAGTCAAGTCATCAAGGGCACTTACAGAGAGCGGGCGTTGCTGAGAGTCCCGTAGCAAGCCGGATGATAAATGGGTCGCCGAGGGAAAGGGGAAAGGCCAGCGCAAGCAGGCCGAGTATCTGGACCGTGAGCCCGCGTTAGAGGCAGAGCGTGTGATGGCACGTTCACGAGTGGGTCCTTTGGGGCCAAGCAAAGGTGGCACCGCAGGTTTTAAAAGCCTGTCCTTTGAGACTTCGTAAGAGGTCGCAAAGGACAGGCTTTTTTGATGTGCGGTACAGCGAGTTCGAGTGATTCGAAACAACCGGACGGCCATGGGAAAAACCCAGGCCACAACAGAAAGGGAGATCGATCATGTCGAACACCAACACTGCAGCAAAGCGCGTCGTGACAGTTGCCGAGGACGAGAAGAAGGGCCTCGGAACCCAAGATCTTATCCTCATCGCGGTTTTGCTGGCCGCGGGCGCGGTACTCAAATTGACGGTAGCCTCGTTCCTGTCGTTTGCGGGCATGAAGCCGAATTTCGTTATAGCCATGTATTGCCTGGCCATCATTTTGACGCGTCCGAAGGTTCCCCAAGCTTTAATTGTCGGCCTGCTCGCCGGCGTTATGTGCCAAATCCCAATGCTCAACGCGACGCCGCTCGTGAACATTCCCTCGGAATTGCTCGGCGCGTTGGCGTGCGGCCTGTTGGCCTATGTGCCCATGCGCGTAGGCGATAAACTTGACATAAACCCGTTTGTAAACACGTTCTTCTCGACGGTCGTATCGGGTTACACGTTCGCAATCATCGTCGGCACGATGAATGGCTTGGCGCTGCCGGTCGTCTTCGCCACCTACGCAATCATGGTGTTCGGGACGGCAACGTTCAACGCGATCCTGGTCCAGATTCTTACGCCGCTGCTGCGCAAGGTGCTGAAGAAATAGCGCTTCGCTTGTATCTGGCAGAAGTAGCTTGGTAAGGGATTGATGATGATTGAGATTCGGGATTTTTCCTTTCGGTATCGAGAAAGCGACGAGGTGGTTGTTTCCGATATCAATTTGACGATTCCGCATGGGGCGTTTGTGGGAATTACCGGCGCTGCGGGGTCGGGGAAGTCGACGCTCACGTATGCGATGAACGGGATTATCCCGCATTGTTACCCGGGCGATTTCTTCGGGTCGGTGCGGGTCAACGGCATCGATACGTGCGAGGCGAGCTTGACGGACCTGTCGCAGATCGTGGGAAGCGTGTGCCAGGATATCGATAGCCAAATCGTTTCCTCGGTGGTCGAAGACGAGATGCTGTACGGCCTCGAGAACTTCGGCGTTGCGCATGACGAGATAGAGCAACGCGTCGAACAGGCGCTTGCCGACATGGGGATTGCCGATTTGCGTGACCGCGTTATCGCGAGCTTGTCGGGTGGGCAGAAGCAAAAGGTGGCCATAGCCTCGATTTTGGCCTTGCGACCGCAGGTTCTCGTGTTGGACGAGCCCACGGCCGAGCTCGACCCGGCAAGCTCGCTTTCGGTGTTTAGCCTGCTTTCGCGTTATGCGCGTGAAAACGGCACGACCATCGTGGTCGTGGAGCAGAAGATAGCGCTGCTTTCGGACTTTGCGGATATGCTCGTTATCGTCGACGGGGGGCGTATAAAGTTCGCCGACAAGCCGGCTGACGTGCTAGCTCATTCGGACGAGCTGCTCGAACTTGGCGTGAATTGCCCGCGCTCCACATCGCTTATGAACCGGCTTGCCCGTGATGGCATGTACTCGGGGCCTGTGTGCCGAAACGTCGAGGAAGCGTGCAGGGCCCTGGTGGAGGTGGCAGCATGATCGAATTTCGCGATGTGCATGCTTCCTACGATGCGAACATTCCCATCCTCAAGGGGGTTTCGTTTGCAATCGAAGACGGCCAGTTCGTGGCTTTCGTCGGCACGAACGGAGCGGGCAAGTCAACGACGATGCGCCTGATGAACGGCCTGTTGAAGCCCGAGTCGGGCGAGGTTCTTGTTGACGGGGTCCCCACGACGCAGCTCAAGACAAGCGAGCTTGCGCGCAGGGTGGGGTTCCTGTTCCAGAATCCCGACAGCCAAATCTGCTGCGGCACCGTGCGCGAGGAACTTCTTTTTGGATTTAAAGCGCTCAAGCTCGATCCTGCAGAGGCTGAGACTCGCGTGGATGAGGTCATCGACGAGTTCGGGTTCAACCCCGATGATGACCCGTTTTTGCTCAACCGGGGAACCCGCCAGCTGCTTGCATTGGCTTCAATCGTGGTCCTGGGCACGCCTGTCGTCATTTTGGACGAGCCGACGACCGGCCTCGATTACCGCGAGTGCGTGAAGGTCATGGACATCATCGAGCGCTTGCATGCAGCCGGAACGACGGTTGTGATGGTATGCCACGATATGGAGGTCGTGGGCGACTTTGCCGAGCGCGTAATCGTGATGAGCGACGGGCTCGTCGTGGATGACGGGCCGACGTTCGACGTGCTGCGCAATCGACGCACTCTCGAAGCGGCAAGTCTCGTTCCTCCCCAGATCGTCGATATATCGCTCGCCCTTCCGCTCATGGATTCGCGCTTTGAGGGTACGCAAGTTGCGTGGGCGAACACGCTTGACGCCATGCAGGAGGCCGTGGCGGAGCAGCTCCGGAAACCTGCGTCAGAAAGAGGTGCTCGATGAACGGATTCTTGGAATACGTGCCAGGCGACTCGTTGCTCCATAAGCTGAATCCCGTGGCAAAGCTTCTGTTTGCCGTGCTGTTTGCAATTGCGTGCTTCTGCACCGGGAACGTCGTATTCTTGTGCATCATGTTGTTGCTCGGCATTGCGATGGCGGCAAGTTGCGGCATGCTCAAGCAGACGATGGGTCTCATGAAGGCCGTGCTCGTCTTTTCGCTCGTTTTGGCCGTCCTGCTCGTATTTACCACGCCGCAAGGCGACGTGATTTTGCAATTACCCTGGGGTTATATCGGCACCGGGTCGTTTTTGGCCGCGTTTGCGACAATTGTGCGCTTGGAAGCGGCCGCCATCCCGCTCTTCTTGACATTCTATGTAACTAAATTGACCGACTTGTCGAACGCTGTCGTCAAAGTGCTGCATGTGCCCTATAAGTATGCCTTTACGTTTGCTTCGACCGTTCACTTCATTCCCGTGTTCATGAACGATATGAAGGGCATTATGGAAGCGCAGACCGCGCGTGGCGTCGAGTTTGATGTAGGTGGCATCGTCAACAAGGTGCGCTTGATGGTCCCGCTGTGCGTGCCGCTGCTCGTGTCCTCGGTGCGCAAGACGAACAGCGCGGCCATTGCGGCCGAGGTGCGTGGGTTCAACTTGCGCACGCGCGAGTCCGGATACAAGCAATATCCGTTTGCGAGCGCTGATTACGCGGTTACGGCGCTGGCCATCGTGCTCTTGGCTGCGGCGATTTGCTTAACCGTTTTGCTGTAGACGTTCGCTGCACAGGGACGCCTTCACAGCGAAGTCGTTTTCGCGTGTACAATCGGAAGAAGGCGAAAAGATGCGGCCGAGGTGCCCGGCGTTCGGGTCCTTTGGGTTTTGGTCGCGGTAACGCCTGCGAAAACGATGCTGCTCACAAGGCGAAGGGACGGGTTGCGCAATGGGCGATAGTCAGTTCACGATAGGATGTCATCTTTCCATTGCGAAAGGCTTTGCCGCCGCGGCGCATGATGCCATCGCCATCGGGGCGAACACGTTCCAGTTCTTCACGCGCAACCCGCGCGGCGGCAAGGCGAAGGAACTCGATTCAAAGGACTTGCATGCATTCGCCGACGCTCGTGAGCAAGGGGGCATTGGCGGCATCCTCGCACATGCTCCCTATACGCTCAATCCTGCCTCGAACAAACCCCAAACCTGCGAATTCGCACTTCAGACGCTTGCCGACGACCTGCAGCGCATGGAGCAGATTATGCCGGGGCAGCTGTACAACATGCATCCTGGGTCCCATGTTGGCCAAGGGGCCGAGACGGCGATAGGCAAAATAGCCGATACGCTCAATGCCGTGCTGCGGCCAGAGCAGACGACGACGCTGCTGCTCGAGACAATGGCGGGCAAGGGAAGCGAGGTAGGGCGCACGTTCGAAGAGCTTGCGGCGATTATCGATCGCGTAGAACTATCCGATCATGTGGGCGTATGCCTAGACACGTGCCATGTATGGGATGGCGGTTACGATATCGCCGCCGATTTGGACGGCGTGCTCGAGCAATTCGACCGCGTTCTCGGCATCGGGCGCCTAAGGGCCGTCCATCTCAATGATTCCAAGAATCCGTGCGGGGCCCACAAAGACCGGCACGAAAAGCTTGGATTAGGCCATATCGGCATCGATGCGCTTGCAGCCATCGTCAATCACCCGCTTTTACGTAATCTTCCCTTTTACCTCGAGACACCCCATGACGAGCTGTCGGGTTATGCCGGCGAAATCGAGCGACTCAAAGAGCTACGCGCATCGTAAAAGAAGACAAGCGGTGGCCTGCTTTACAGCGCCTGCCCCGTACATACTTCCAGAACTATTTCTCGACTACACTACGCGCATTCGGGAACCCCACGGCCTTGGCTGGGCAGCCCCGCGAGCTCGGGGTGGTGGGTCTTGAGCGATTCTGCAGCCACTTT
>CAMPAJ010000157.1 GCA_946631805.1 uncultured Eggerthellaceae bacterium | reverse complement strand
GGGCGTGCGGCCGAGATGCTTTCGGGCGGCACTTCGATCGGCTGGGTCGGCGAGCTGCATCCTCTGGCTGTTGACGCCTATGACGCAACGGCTCCCGTTGTGGCCTTCGAGCTGGACATGGAAGCGCTCGCCAAGGCGAGCCGCCCCGCCCGCGACTACGTGGACGTCCCGGAGTTCCCGCCGGTCGACATGGACGTGGCTTTTGTCGTGGACGACGACGTGACGAACGAGCGCATGGTGCAATGCATCACGAGCGCCGGCGGCAAATTGCTTGCTGACGTGCGGTTGTTTGACGTGTATCGCGACGACGAGCGCGTTGGCGTAGGCAAGAAATCCATGGCGTATGCGCTTACGTATCGCGCGGCGGATCGCACGCTGACGGGCGAAGAGGTCGAAAAGGTTCAGGCCAAGTTGATCAAGAAGGTCTGCGGCGCTACGGGTGCCGAGGTGCGCGGCTAGATTTGCCCAATCCGGCTCTTGGGCGTAAAGCAGCCTTTCTGCCGGATTGCGACTGATTTGCACAAGGAATAAAAGCCCTCGACGGCTACCGCTGTCGAGGGCTTTTCGGTTTTGGCGTAACAACGTTGCCGTGTGCGATTTGTCTTGTCCTATGGTTTGTTGCGTGAGACATCGTTTTACCGCTTAGGGCGTGGGCTATACTTACGCCAGTCAATGGACGGTTTGGCAAGGAGCTAAGATGACCTACGACGGCATGGAAAATCCGGGACGCAACGACGAATGCTGGTGCGGAAGTGGCAAGAAGTACAAGAAATGTCACCGCGACCTCGACGAAAGACTTGAGGAGCTCGCTTCGCAGGGTTTCGAGCTCTTGCCGCGCAATCTGCTGAAGGCCCCCCACGACATTGAAGCCATCAAGATAAGCGCCGAGGTGAACGTCGGGGCGCTCGATTGCGTGGCCGAGCGCATCGGCGTCGGCACGACGACCGAGGAAATTGACCAATGGGTATACAACTACTGCATAGAACATGATGCCGTGCCCGCCGATTTGAACTACGAGGGCTTTCCCAAGAGCGTCTGCACGTCAATCAACGAGGTGGTATGCCATGGCATTCCCAGCCCCGACGATGTGCTCCGCGAAGGCGATATCGTCAACGTCGACATGTCAACCATCAAGAACGGTTATTTCAGCGATTCATCTCGCATGTTCTGTATTGGCGAGGTCGATCCCGAATGGAAGCGCCTCGTGGATGTGACGTACGACTCGGTTCAGGCCGGCTTGGCCGCCGTGAAGCCCTGGGGCTTTTTGGGCGACGTGAGCGCTGCCGTCAACAAGGTCGCCACCGATGCCGGCTTTACTGTCGTGCGCGAGTTCGGCGGCCACGGAATCGGGTTTGAGTTCCATGAGGACCCGTGGGTTGGCTTCAACGAAAAGGCGGGTACGGGGCCGGTGCTCGTTCCGGGCATGTGCTTTACGATTGAACCCATGATTAATATGGGCAAGCAGGAAATCGACATGTCGGACCCCAACGGCTGGACGGTGCGAACGGCGGACGGGCTCCCCACGGCTCAGTGGGAAGTCCAGCTTGTCGTCACCGATGACGGCTACGAGCTTCTTTCCTGGTAATGGAATCCCGCATCGTCGTAGTTCTCGGCATCGTGTTCATGGCGGCAACGCTTGGGCTGTATGGGTCTACGATAGAGTCGTTCCAGTTCGTAGGACTCGAGGCGGTCCTTGCAGCCGCCTCGATATCTGATTTGCAAACGCGCACGATCCCAACGCCCTGCATTGTGGCGGGCGTTGGGATCAAGGCTGTTTACTTCGCCGCGCTCGCGTATATGGGCATGTTCGACGTGCGCGAGTTTGCCTTGTGTATTGCGAGCGGGGTTGGGTTGTATGTGCTGCTGTTCCTTTTTGCCCTCATCTTCGAAAACGTGACGGGGCGGCAGGGTATTGGCGGCGGAGACTTGAGGCTTTATGCGCTCGGGGGGTTGTTCTTCGGGTTTGAAGGAGGGCTCGGCGTTGTTTTCCTGAGCTGCATCCTGGCTCTTGTGGCAAGCTCCTCAGCGTCGAAAGACCGTCCTGGCACTGCGCCGAAACAGCAGGGTGAACCGCTTATCAAGCTCTCGCAGACGATCCCGTTCGGTCCCGCTATCTCGCTCGCATGCGTTGTGGTGATCCTCGTATCTTCTGGTGCGTTTTAGTTATTGCGCCGGCCTCGCGCCCGGCCGCCCCGCCTAGGAAGGCGATGGCCGAGCGGCACACGCTTCTTTTATACTGCAAGAATTACACATACATCTGTTCGATTTTATTGTATAATGCGAACAGAACAGAAGACAGGCGCCGTTTCGCGCGTTAAGGAATCTCGACGGTCCAGAGCGGCAGTCCCATTGCATGCTCGCAACGCTTGTACAGTACGCTATTTCACGAAGATGGAGGACATCCTATGGGTACTTGCATGCTTGATTCCGTTGACATTCGCTCCCTTGTTGGTCTGGCGCAGTCCAGCGACGAGCCGTTTGTCGTGTATGACGGTGACGATGAATGCCTTGTTGCCATGCGGCCTGCCGTGTTCGAGCGGCTCTTATTCGATACGCACTTGCTCAACAGCGCATATCAAGATCAAGTCTTTTTCTAGTGCTGGGTGCGGATGCGCTCGTCCCGCATGCGGTAAGCCCGTCGGCGCATCTTGGGCAGACGGTGCCGACGGGCTTGGGTCTAGGCTGCTATTGCTAGGAGCGCTTGCTCAGCGTGGCCAGGGTCTTTCGGATTCTGGCCAGTTGGGCGAGCGGGCTCAAGTAGTTCTTTTCCACTGCCTTTAGGCTGGTTCGCGCCATGTCAAGGAGGGCGTCAACGAGCTCATGTGCAGGCTTCCCGTAAACCGTGGCGTCATAGCCGTGCGCCATGAGCTCGGTCTTGGCAGCCTCGACCGCGTCGGCGTCAACTCCGTCGAGTAGCTCGTCGAGTTTGTCCAAGTTGTCGGCGTCGTAAAACAGCCCCTTGATGAGCGCGGCGTACGCGCATACGTAAGGCGTTGGCATCGAATCGGCAGGTCGAATTTCGATGTAGGTTTTGAGCCTCACGTCGTTGAAGAATAGCGAGACCACATGCTCGGCGTCAGCCGTCGTCATCGTCTCGGACTCGAACAGCTCGGCAAAGGTCTTGTCGGTTGCATGCGACGTTCCCTGGTCATCAATCTCGAAGATGGCTGGCGTTCGCAGCAGGTATTCGGCATACTTTGCAAACGAGAAGTCGGGGCTCATTATGCCGGGAACAAGCCCGCAGCGCGCCGGGTCGCATTCGCGCCAGATTTTGGTTCGAACGAGCTGGTGCGGTCTGGGCTCGGCTTCGAAGACGGGGGAGTTGTCGCACATGAGGGCAAACAACGGGGCAAGGCCGGATGCGAGGCGCATCTTCCGCATGCAGTCTTGTTCGGAGTAATAGTCGATGGAGATCTGCGTTGCAGCGCTTCCGCGCATCATGCATCGACCGTAACGTCCGATTTTCTGGAAGTGGGCATCCATGTGACGGTAACGGCCCTTGGGGATGAGCTCCAAATCGTCGACTCTTGCCGTGGGATGGTAGCCTATCGTTACCAGGCGATGCCCATGCTCGCTGAGCAAGCGTGTGGCATGACGCTGTATTTGCTCGAAATCAAGTCGTATGTCGCCAATATACTCATATGGACCTGCGGAAATCTCGAATTGGGCGGCGGGTTCCAAGGTGAGCGTCGCTTGGGGGCTCGCCACGCCGATGAGCGCGCCTCCCTCGCCATATGTTTGCTGCGTTGCATCCGAGGCGAATTGCTCGAGCAGCCACTTGGAGCCGTATTCGTCGGAGTAGCCGACGGGGCCTTCCGCTTCGTCGGTGATGATGTGCTCGAGCTCTACGCCGAGCCGGCCATGCGTTCCCTCGGGCTTAATGCCGCTTTCAAAAAAGTTTACGATCGTTTCGACGTTCGTCGACATGCTTGTCCTCCGCTCGGGCGTGCGTAAGCAATGGCGCCATTCGGTTTGGAGCGCTTGGGTAGCATGGCCGCTCCGGTTAGGGCGCTGCATTGCGAAACGCTTGTGCAATGTTTCGTCGCTACTTTACCGCATATTGTTAAAAGAAGTGTCTTATACGATAAAAGCCTTGCAAATGACAAGGTGTTTTCTTAGGATAATAGTTCATCCATAGTACAAGATTGGGAAGGTTCTCATGAGCATAAAGGTAGGAGTTGTTGGTGCCGCGGGATTTGCCGGCATCGAGGTTGTGCGCCTTACGGTAGCCCACCCGAACTTTGAATTGGTGGCTGCGACGTCCAATGAATTAGCCGGAAAACGCATTTGCGAAGTATATCCTGCTTTTACGGGATGCACGGATGCCCGGTTCTGCACGCACGACGATGCCCCGCTTACCGCGTGCGATATCGTTTTCCTGGCAGTGCCCCATACGGCCGCCATGGCGCAGGCGCCGCAGCTCGTAGCGCAGGGCGTTACGGTAATCGACCTCTCAGCCGATTTTCGCCTGAAAGATCCAGGTGTGTACGAGCAATGGTATGGAGTCGAGCATACGGCGCAGGACCTGCTCGCTCAAGCGGCTTTCGGCCTGCCCGAGCTGTTTAGAAGCGGGCTCGAGCAAGCGGCCCAAAAATACGCAGACGGCGAGGCGGTGCTCGTTGGCTGCGCAGGCTGTTATCCCACGGCCACGTCGCTGGCCGCGGCTCCCGCCATCCGCGCGGGCCTGGCTGGCCAGGGCCCCATCGTCGCCGATGCTATTTCGGGTGTTTCCGGCGCGGGGAAGAAGGCGAGCGAGCGCACTCACTACTGCATGGCCGACGAAAACGTCGAAGCCTACGGCGTGGCCAACCATCGCCACACGCCCGAAATCGAGCAGATACTCGATATACCCGGCAGATTGGTGTTCACGCCGCATCTGGCCCCGCTGGAT
>CAMPAJ010000156.1 GCA_946631805.1 uncultured Eggerthellaceae bacterium | reverse complement strand
GACCCAGCCCGTGGCGGGTCCATGAGCACGACGTCAACACTCTGCCCGTCAGCCGCCATGTCACGCATGAACGCCCCGGCATCGGCGGCGAAGAACCGCGCGTTGTCCACGCCGTTGTGGCGGGCGTTTTCGCGCGCGTCGCGAATGGCATCGGCGACGACGTCGACGCCGATGACTTCCGCCGCACCGCGCTTGGCCGCCACCAGGCCAATCGTGCCGGTGCCGCAGTAAGCGTCCACGACGCGCTGCGTACCGTCCAAGCCGGCCAGCTCGATGGCCGTTTCGTAGAGCACCGTCGTCTGAACGGCATTTACCTGGTAAAACGATTGGGATGAAATGCGAAAGCTCAGCCCGCATAACGTATCGAGTATGAAACCCGGCCCATAGAGCCGCTGCTCGCGGTCGCCGAGGATGACGTTCGTCTGCCGCGTGTTGACGTTTTGAACGATCGTCGTGATGAACGAGCAGCGCTTCACGAGGTCATGGCAGAACCGCTTGGAATTCGGAAAAACTTCCTCGTTCGTCACGAGCGTGACCAGGACCTCGCCGCTTTCGTGGCCGACGCGGACGACGGCATGGCGCATGAAGCCGCCCCCCCGGTTCTCGTCGTAGGGCGCGATACCGTACTTCTTCATGAGCGTGCGCACCGAAGCGATGACCTGCTGCGCCTGCTCGTTCTCGAGCAGGCAGTCATCCGTCGGAACCAAGCGGTGCGTTCCCGCTGCGTACATGCCCGTAAGTATCTCGCGCCCGCCGTTCGGCCCCCGCTTGCCAGGCGCGAACGGGGAGGCTACCTTGTTGCGGTAATGAAACGGGTCTTCCATTCCCAGAATCGGGCGCAGCTCGACTCCTGCAAACGCCCCATCCCCGAACAAATCGCGGACGGCAGCGTCCTTTGCGGCAAGTTGATCAGCATAGGGCCTGTTCACCTGTGTGCAACCGCCACACTGCCCTGCCTGGGGACAGAGGCCATCCTCGACGGGCGCAACGACGGCGATTCCGCGGCCCGCATGCGGCTTACCCTTCGAACGCGGACGTGCATGCAAATCCGCGTGCACACCCGAAAGCTTTCTGCTCGTGGATTTCTTCTTGGAACCGTCCTTATGCGGGGAATGCTTGCTTTGGGGCTTCTTGCCCGAAGACCCCTGAGTCGCTTTACGACCCTGGCTGGCCTCAGCAGCTCCCGCCAACTTGCGTCTGGGTTGTTTCCCAATACGACCTTGCGCCATCGCTCCCCCTTTTGCACGGTATCGGCAAAAGAGCCGATGGCGTGATTATACCCGTGTATGCAGCGGAGCCCAAAACCGCCAAGTCTAAACCAATTAACCTGGGTCGATCACTCGTTGCCTATGAGCCCGTTCACGAGCGAGCTCACGATGCTGATGACAATCGACCCGATGAAAGCGCTGCCAAAACCCGCAACGGCGATGCCACTGCCGAACAGGCCGGTGGAAAGCCCTGCCGCCAATTCCAGAAGCAGGGCATTCACGATCAGATAGAACAAGCCAAGCGTGATGAACGACAGCGGCGCGCCCAAAAACTGCGCGATGGGCTTGATCGAAACGTTCACGAGCGAGAGTATGAGTGCGAACACGGCGACGGAAACGGTCGCGTCAGAGCCCACGGTCGACAAGCCGGGGACGAACCATACCGTCACGGCGACGGCAATGGCGGTGACCACCCAACGTACCAAGAACCCCATGATGACCTTGCCTTTCTTACGCGTTTCCAACGCGTTGAACTCACATTTGCTTCACGTTACGATACCACGTAAGAACGCATCGGGCACAGTCGATGCCCAACCGCAAACGCACCGGTCATCTCCTCGCAACCGATTCGTTACCTAATCCAGCTTTGCCGCGCCAAGGAACAATGCCGGGTCCAGCCCTTCGAACGTGTCGATGACCATGTGGCTGTAACGGCCGAGCTCGTCATGCGTGCCGCACGCATCGGTGCTGTACACGCCCACAGTCTTGCATCCCGCCTCGCGCGCTGTTTCAAGCGCATACCAGCTGTCGTCGAAAAACCACGTCGCACCTGGCTCGACGCCGAATTCCGAGCATACATGCGCATACGTCGCGACGTCGCGCTTCGTCATACCCAAATCCTCGACGGAAATGGCGCGCTGCATGTACGGTAACAGGCCCGCCCGCTCGAGACCCGACTGTATGAATGCATGCGGACTCGAAGAAAGCACACACATCGGCACGCCGCTTTCGGCAAGGGCGCGCACGAACTCGAACGCACCGGGATTCGCCTGCGAACGGGTGCGGTAGAACACGTCGAGCAAGTCCAGTATGGCCTGCATGACCTCTTGCGCGCTACCCCGAATGCCAAACCGTTCGTGGAAGAACGCAGAGGCCTCCTCGAGCGTCAAGGCGTTCAGCTCGTCGCGCTGCTCTTTGCTCAGTGTGACGCCCACCTCCTCCACGAGCGCCATTTCCGCATCATGCCAGGCGCCGATGGTGTCGAGCAACGTTCCGTCGCAATCGAATATAAACAACTTCGTTTCGTTCATCTGAATCCTTTTCGGTGCATCGCGCTGTTGAACGAGCATCACTAGCACTCACTCGGGGCGGCGGGACGGGTCAGCCGAAGCCCAGCGAGCACCCCATCACGCAAGTCGCTCCCCGGAACACGCCCACACCAGCACACGGGCAGCTCCAAGGGAGCGATTCGCTACTCAACCATATGCGCGGTACAGCGCAGCTTCGCTTAGTCCTCCAAACGGATGAGCGTCGGCTCGACGACGAGCATATCGTCCATCTGCGCGAGCTCGGCAAGCGCCGTATGGATGTTCTTCTCGCTCGCCGTATGCGTGACGAAGATCAGGTTGACGGCGTCACGCGCCCTCGTGCCCTCCTGCGACACCGAGCGCAGCGATACGTCGTGGCGAGCGAACACGTCGGCCGCAGCAGCGAGCACGCCCGTGCGATCGGGCACGACCAGGCGGATGTAGTAACGCGTCTCGATGTTGTCGATGGGCGCGATGGGAAGCTTGTCGGTGCATGTGCAGCCGACGATGGGCGGGACGCCGAGCGTGATGTGGCGTGCGACTTCGAGCACGTCGCCCATGACGGCACTCGCAGCCGGGCCGGCACCTGCGCCCTCGCCGAAGAACATGGTTTCGCCGACGGCGTCTCCCGTGACGTAAATAGCGTTGTACACGCCGTTGACCTTGGCCATCTGATGGGATTCCGGAATCATCGTGGGATGCACGCGCACGTCGATGCCGTTGGGCGTGCGATGCGCGATGGCGAGCAGCTTGACGACGTAGCCCATCGCGTGGGCGGTCTTGAGGTCGATGGGCTGGACGTTGCGAATGCCCTCGGTGTGCACATCGTCGAGCACGACGCGCGAATTGAACGCGATGGACGCCAGAATGGCGATCTTGGCAGCGGCATCGAAGCCGTCCACGTCAGCGGTGGGATCGGCCTCGGCGAAGCCCTTCGCCTGAGCCTCGGCAAGCACGTCATCGTAGGACATGCCGTCCTCGTCCATGCGCGTGAGCATGTAGTTGGTCGTGCCGTTCACGATGCCGAGCACCGACGAGATCTCGTTGGAGATGAGCGAGTGCTTGAGCGGGTCGATGATGGGAATGCCGCCGCCGACGCTCGCCTCGAAGGCAATCTCGACACCGGCTTCGTCCGCCAGGTGGAAAATCTCCTCGCCAGCTGTAGCCATAAGGGCCTTGTTGGCGGTAACGACGTTCTTCCCCGCCTTGAGGGCTTCCGTCACGATGGCGTGCGCAACGCCCGTCCCGCCGATGAGCTCGATGACGATGTTGATGTCGGGGTCGTTGATGATGTCGTGGAAATCGGCCGTGAACAGATGCCCCACGCCATGCGCCTCGGCCTCGGCCGGGTCAAGCGAGCACACGCGCACAAGCTCGACGTCGATGCCCAGGTGACGCTTGAAATCCTCGCGATGGTTCTGAATGATGTCGATGCATCCGCCGCCGACGGTACCGGTGCCGACCAAACCAATTTTTACAGTCATGACACTCTCCTTCCGCTTTCGCACGAGGCGAGACTTTATTTGCATGCGAATACTTTACCAGCAAAGACGGATTATCGCGGAAAACGCATGGATACAATCGAAGAGCGGTCTTCACATATGGGTTTGCAGCGTGGCAAGTATGCGCATCAAGCTTACAAGCCAGCCCCGTGCCAACGCGGCGTTGAGCACAGCGAGGGCCAGGCCGCCTAGAACATCATGAACAGCTTGGCAAGGGCGTAGCCGATGAGGCCGCAGCACGGGAACGTGAGGATCCAGGCGAACACCATGTTCTTGGCGATGCTCCAGTTAACGCTGCGGATGTTCTTCGAGGCGCCGACGCCCATGATAGCCGAAGTGGAGCAATGCGACGTCGAAACCGGCATGCCCGTGATGCTCGAGATGAACAGCGTGATGACCGTGCTGATGGACGCGGCGACGCCCTGGTGCTTCTCGAGCTTGACCATATCCATGGCAACGGACTTGATGATGCGCTTGCCGCCCAAGAACGTGCCGAGCGAGATGGCCAGCGAGCACACGATCATCAGCCAAACCGGGAATCCAGCTTGATCGGCGGACTCCATGCCAAACGACAGGGAAATGCCCAGAATCGCGATGGACATGAACTTCTGCCCGTCCTGAGCGCCGTGCAGGAACGACAAAAGGGCTGCGCACACGTCCTGCGTCGCCACGAACAGCTTTCCCGACGTGCGGCGGTTGACGCTCACGAATACGCGCTCGATGATGCGCACGGCGAGCCAGCCCAGAATGAACCCGGCAAAGAGCGAGAACGCCATGCCATAGATGACCTTAGCCCATTCGCCGATGATGACGCCGCCAAAACCGTTCATGGCGATGGCACCGCCGGGGATACCCGCGCTGAGCGAGTGCGACTTCG
>CAMPAJ010000155.1 GCA_946631805.1 uncultured Eggerthellaceae bacterium | reverse complement strand
CGCACGGGCCGCAGCCGCCTCGGCGGCGTTTGCATAGCCTTCGGCCACGACATCGCGGTACACACCGAGCGGATAGTACGGCAGCATGTTATTGCGCATCCACTCGAAGGCATCGGTAGGAGTCATGCCCCAGTTTGTCGGGCAGGTGCTTACGACCTCGACAAGCGAGTAGCCCACGCCGTCGATCTGGTTCTGGAATGCGTGCTTGATGGCCTTCTTCGCCTTGCGAATCTTCTTGGGGCTGTCGACGCACACGCGCTCGAGGTACGCGACGCCATCAAGGGAGCTCAAAAGCTCGCATACGCGCACGGGATAACCCGCCGTGGTCACGTCACGTCCATAGGGCGACGTTTGCGTGACCTGGTTCGGCAAAGAAGTCGGGGCCATCTGGCCGCCCGTCATGCCGTAAATGGCATTGTTGATGAAGATAACCGTGATCTTCTCGCCGCGCGTTGCCGCATGCACGGTCTCGGCCATGCCGATGGAGGCCAAGTCACCGTCGCCCTGGTAGGCGAAGACGACTTTGTCGGGATGCACGCGCTTGACGCCGGTTGCGACCGCGGGAGCGCGGCCATGCGCAGCCTCGAGGAAATCGCAGTTGTAGAAGTTGTACATCATAACCGAGCAGCCCACGGGGGAAACGCCGATCGTATCACCTTCGATGCCGAGCTCGTCGATGACCTCCGCCACGATGCGGTTGACGATGCCATGCGTGCAACCCGGGCAATAGTTGGTGACGACCGGCGCGAGCGAATGCGGGCGCTGGTAGACGATCTTCTCTTGGGTATCGGCCATGTTACTCACCAAGCCCTTCGTTGATCGCGCGGATCTTTTCCAGTACCTCGGCAGGCGTTGGGATGACGCCGCCAACGCGGCCATAGAAGTCGACGGGCGCAGCATCGCGCACGACAAGGCGCACGTCCTCGACCATCTGCCCCATGTTCATCTCGACGGACAAGTAGGCCTTGGCATGCGATTTGGTCGCCTCGAGCGCGTCTGTGGGGAACGGCCACAGCGTGATGGGGCGGAACAGGCCCGCCTTGATGCCCGCTTCGCGCGCGGCACGTACCGCCGAGCGCGCAATACGCGAGCTCGCTCCGAATGCCACGACGACTATGTCGGCATCGTCGCAATCGACTTGCTCGCAGCGCTGCTCGTTGGCCTTGATTTGAGCATAGCGCTCGTAACGCTCGATGTTCGAACGCTCAAGCTCCTCGGCGTCGAGGTACAAGGAGTTTGCGATGTTTTTGGGACGAGCGTTCCCGTGGCCGGTCGTCGCCCAAGGTTTCTCGGGCAGCTCGGTGCGCGGTTCGGGAAGCTCCACAGGCTCCATCATCTGGCCCAACATGCCGTCGCCCAAGATCATTACAGGCGTACGGTACTTGTCGGCAACATCGAAGGCATTGTATGCAACGTCTGACATCTCCTGCACCGTCGAAGGCGCGTACACGACCATCTGGAAATCGCCATGACCGAGTGCGCGCGTTGCCTGCCAGTAATCGGACTGGGACGGCTGGATGGAACCGAGGCCCGGACCGCCGCGCTCGATATTGATGATGAGGCACGGAAGATCGGCTCCCGCAATATAGGACACGCCCTCGCTCTTGAGCGAAACGCCGGGCGAGGAAGACGACGTCATGACGCGTGCGCCTGCCGCCGCCGCACCGTACACCATGTTGATGGCGGCAACTTCGCTCTCGGCCTGAAGGTACGTACCGCCTTCTTTGGGCATGCGCTTTGCCATGTAAGCCGCGAGCTCGGTCTGCGGCGTAATGGGATAGCCGAAGAAGAATCGGCATCCCGCACGTATGGCGCTCTCGGCAATAGCTTCGTTGCCCTTCATGAGCACTTTTTCGGACATTCGGATCACCTCCAAACCGTAATCGCGACGTCAGGGCACATCGTCGCGCACGTTGCGCAGCCGGTGCACTGCGACTGGTCGATGCAGTGCGCGGGATGGTAGCCCTTGTCGGTAATGACTTCGCTGTTGAGTTCAACGATGTGCTTGGGGCACACGGTCGTGCACAGGCCGCACCCCTTGCAGAAGAACTCGTCTACTTCGATCCTCGCCATAAGTTTCCTCTCGTTCAACGTTACTTGGTGAAGAATCGTGAATATCTATTCCCACGGTGTTCTAACATACATCTTAACTGGATAAAGTTGCTCGGTTTTCACGAAAGATTCGAGAGTGGTATGGGACATTTCGGCAAGATGTGCAGGAGCTGTCACTGCCACGAGGGGCAAAGCAACGGCTTCGCTCACTTTTTCGGCATATTCGTACCCGATACGCACGGTGTCGGAATCCGTTACCGACTTTAGATGCGAATTGTCGACGACGGCCGTCGCCTTCAATCGTGCGGCGGTTTCGATCTCGCGTAGATTCTCGGCGGCATCGGCAGGTTCCTGAACGAGGTTCCGGAATCGGTTCATGACGGCCAGCATCGCGTAATCATGTTGCTGTATGAAATGCGCGTAGCGACCCACGGCGACCGATCCGGCATCGTCCCCGCCGACGTCGAGGATGACGAAGCGCTCCTCGCTCGCAAGCTCGATGGCGGGCGCGATCTTTCCGGTAAGGCTCGGCACGTCCAGGCTCGAGCCAGCTTCGGCGAACACGGGCGCTACGAGCTCGACTCCATGCTCTTCCAGGATTCTGCGCTGCTCGCTCGCCCTGAAGTACGGATTGACGATGTCGAGGTCAACGAGCGTGACCCGCTTGCCAGCCTGCGCTAGGTCGACTGCCAGGTTGATGGAGAAGTTCGTCTTCCCCACCCCGTAATGGCCGACGACGAGCGTAACGGGCCTAAGCGCTTGCGCCAAGCAAGCGGGAATCTTGCTTTGTGATTCCATAGTTCCTCTCTTTATGGCATGCGATCTACGAAGAAGCTATATTCTGCTTTCGAAGTACAATTGCAGGCCATATGCCATAGCTATCCTGTGTATCCATATGTATGGCCAGATCACGTGTTGCTTTACTAGCCTTGTATCTAATCGCACGGGCCTTTTGCTCGTCCGCCCTGTCCAGGAGGGCGATGGAGTCGTTCGCTTGGCTTCGCCTAACCTATGTGGATTACAGGAATGGTGGCTGCAGAATCGCTCACGACCCCATCGCCCTCCTGGACAGGGCTGCTGGGACTTGAGCGAAAACCTACGACACGTAATCAGGGCAACGTGCGATTGCTATACGAGACCGTCGATGTTCTTCTTGGCGTCCTGCTCGCGGATGGC
This sequence comes from uncultured Eggerthellaceae bacterium, assembly GCA_946631805.1. The sequence continues at coordinate 1,675 of CAMPAJ010000155.1, read as the reverse complement.
CACGCGGCGAATCTTGCCGTTGACGGTACGCGGGAGCTCGTCGACGTAGTCGATGATGCGCGGATACTTATAGGGGGCAGTTTGCTTCTTGACCCACTTCTGCAGTTCGGCAGTAAGCGCGTCGGAAGGCGAAAAACCCGGTGCGAGGACGATCGTCGCCTTAACGGCTTTGCCGCGCACGGGATCGGGCACGCCGGTAACGGCGCACTCGCGTACCGCCTCGTGCTCGAGCAGGACGCTCTCGATCTCGAACGGGCCGATGCGGTAACCGCTCGATTTGATGACATCGTCGTTGCGGCCGACGTACCAGTAGTATCCGTCCTCATCGCACCACGCCGTATCGCCGGTGTGATACCAGCCATCGCAGATGGCGTCAGCCGTCTTCTCGGGATTGCGAAAGTACTCCATCATGATGCCAGACGGAATCTCGGGCACCTTTATGCAGATCTCGCCTGTTTGGCCCACGTCGCAGCGCGTTCCGTCGTCGCGATGTATCTCGGTTTGGAACAACGGTACCGGTTTTCCCATCGAGCCCGGTCGCGGCGTCGTGTTGGTCAGGTTGGCAATCGTGAGCGGCGTCTCGGTCTGCCCGAAGCCCTCGAAAATCGTGAGCCCCGTATGTTCCTTCCAGAAATTGAAGATATCGGGGTTCAGGGCCTCGCCCGCTGTCGTGGAATACTCCAGAGAGCTCAGGTCGAACTGCTCGAAATCCTCCTGCATCATCAACCGGTACATGGTCGGCGGGCAGCACAGCGTCGTGATGCGGTACTTTCCTATGAGCCCTAGGATTTCGCTTGCATGGTAACGGTCGAAGTCGTACGTGAACACGCAGGCCTCCATGAGCCACTGGCCATAGAATTTTCCCCATACGGCCTTGCCCCAGCCGGTATCGGCGATCGTGAAATGTATGCCGTCCGGACGCACGTTGTGCCAGTGCTTCGCCGTCATCAGATGCCCGATAGCATAGCCCGAGTCGTGGAGCACCATCTTCGGGTTGCCCGACGTGCCGCTGCTGAAATACATGAGCATGGGCTCGGCGGCGAGCGTTTCGCGGCGCTCGAACTCTTCGGAAGCGTTCTTCACATGCGTGTTGAAGTCAATCCACCCATCGCGAAGGCAGGGAGCGGCACAGATTCCCTCAGGTCCGCTCAGCTCGGCGCCCAAGGGGCCCTCCCCGACCGGCTTTCCGTCTTCGTCGATCTTCGAGAGGCCTCCGCCAGCGCCGTTGACCAAGATGAGCTTCGTGACAGAAGGACAATCGTAATGGTTGAGCGTATCTTCCACGATGCCCGCGATATCGCCTACCGACGTCGTGATTATAGCCTTGATCGACGCTCCGTTAAGGCGGTACTCGAGGTCGTGCTCCTTGAGCATGAACGTCGCCGGCACCATGACGCATCCGAGTTTCGCGAGCGCGAGCGCCGTGAACCAGAACTGATAATGGCGCCTCAGGATGACCATGACGAAATCGCCGCGGCCAAGGCCCTGTTCAGCGAGGAAATTAGCGGTCTTGTCGGACCATTTCTTCATATCGCCGAATGTGAACACATGCTCTTCGCCTTCGGGATTGCACCATACCATCGCCCTGCGTTCGGGGTCGTTTACGGCAATATCGTCGACGACGTCGTAAGCGAAGTTGAATGTTTCGGGGTAATGAACGCTATAGGTTTGAAGC
>CAMPAJ010000154.1 GCA_946631805.1 uncultured Eggerthellaceae bacterium | reverse complement strand
AGCGTGTTCACGGGCTCGGTCGCCGTGGTCGACCAGGACATCATCCTGTTCGAGGACACCGTGGCCAACAACATCCGCATGTGGGACGAGTCCATCGAGGACTTCGAGGTGATACTCGCGGCCCGCGACGCGCAGATCCATGACGACATCCTGGCACGCGAGGGCGGTTACGCCGGCATGGTCTCCGAAGGCGGCCGCGACCTGTCGGGCGGCCAGCGCCAGCGCCTCGAAATCGCCCGCGCGCTCGCCTGCGACCCGAGCGTCATCATCATGGACGAGGCCACGAGCGCCCTCGACGCCAAGACCGAGCACGAGGTCGTCCGCGCGGTAAGGGACCGCGGCATCACCTGCATCATCATCGCGCACAGGCTCTCGACCATCCGCGATTGCGACGAGATCATCGTGCTCGACCACGGGCACATCGTCGAGCGCGGCACGCACGACGAGCTGTACGCGGCGGGCGGCAGGTACGCCGAGCTGGTTTCCAACGACTAAGGAGGGGGTGAGGACATGGGCATGTTCGACGATCAGATCCGCCAGCGCATGCAGGGCGACCAGGAGCTGTTCGAGGACTCCATATTGCGCATGGCCTCCGCCGTCGTGGGAAGCGACGCCGCCGGCTCGATGGCCTCCGGGCGCATCGTGACGAAAGAGGCCGTCGACGACATCCTGAAGTTCTACCGCATAAATCCCACAGACATCCCATCGCACGTGACCGACCCAGAAGAACAGCTGGAATACGCCCTGCGCCCGCACGGCATCATGCACCGCACGGTGGAGCTGACGGAGGGCTGGCACAAGGACGCGTTCGGTCCCATGATCGCCCACCGCGCCTCCGACGGTGCGCCCGTGCCGCTGTTCCCCAAGCCGTATAAGGGCTACTGGTTCCGCGACGAGGCCGGCCGCAAGGTATCCGTCGACGCCCGCAACGCGCGCGATTTCGCACCGCACGCCCGCTGCTTCTACCGGCCCCTGCCGCTCGGCAAGATAGGCGTTCGCGACCTGCTCGCCTATATGTGGCAGTGCCTGAACGCGGCCGACGTTGCGCTGCTCTTGGGAATTTCGCTGCTCGTCACGCTCGTCGGCATGCTGCTACCGCCCATCGTGAAGGTCCTGACCGGCTACGTAGCCAACACTGGCAGCTATGCCGTGCTGTGGTCGACGGCGGCGTTCCTGCTTTGCACGGCGCTCGCGCAGCAGCTCCTGACGGCCTCGCGCGAGATATCCATCAACCGCATCCTCACGAAGGCGAGCGTGTCGGTAACATCCGCCTTCATGATGCGCCTCCTCAGCTTGCCGGCGACCTTCTTCCGCGACTACAGCGCAGGCGAGCTGGCAAGCCGCACCTCGGCGGCTCAGACGCTCGTCGAAACCATCATCGCCAACGTGGTCTCACTTGGCGTCACGGCCCTGTTCTCGCTTCTGTACGTGACGCAAATCAACGCGTTTGCACCGGCGCTCATGTGGCCCGCCCTCGCGGTGATCGCGGCGACGGTGGCATTGATGCTCGCCACGTCGCTCGTTCAGATGCGCGTCACGCAGCAGCAGATGGAATATGCGGCAAAGGAGAACGGCAAGAGCTTCGCGCTTATCCACGGCGTGCAGAAGGTGAAGCTCGCCGGAGCCGAGAAGCGCGCGTTTGCCCAGTGGGCGCGCGCTTACACGAAGAGCGCCGAGCTGCAGTACAATCCGCCGTTCTTCATCAAGATAAGCGGGGCCTTGAACTCGGCGGTGTCGCTGGCGGGCGCGATCATGCTGTACTACCTCGCTGCCTCGTCGGGTATCACGCCTTCCGACTACATCGCGTTCTTCGCCGCCTACGGCATGGTCATGGGCGCGTTCACGTCGCTTGCCGGCGTGGTGCAGGCGGCGGCGCGGATAAGGCCCTACCTGGACATGACGAAGCCGATCCTCGAAGCCGTGCCCGAGGTGGCCGAAGACAAGGAGATCCTTACCGAGCTGGCCGGCCGCATCGAGCTTTCCGGCGTCTGCTTCCGCTACGACGAGGGCGCACCTTACATTCTCGACAGCATGGACTTGACCATCCGCACGGGCGAGTACGTGGCCATCGTGGGGAAATCGGGCTGCGGCAAATCGACGCTCGTGCGCTTACTACTCGGCTTCGAGCAGCCCGAAAAGGGCGCCATCTACTACGACGGCAAGGACCTGTCGGGTCTCGACCTGCGCTCGTTGCGCCGACGCATCGGCGCCGTCACGCAGGACGGCAGCCTGTTCCAGGAGGACATCTTCAGCAACATCACGATATCGGCACCGCACCTGTCGGAAGCCGATGCATGGGAAGCCGCCGAAATCGCGCAGATCGCAGACGACATCCGCGCCATGCCGATGGGCATGCAGACGATGATTCAAGAAGGCGCGGGCGGCATCTCGGGCGGGCAGAGGCAACGGCTCATGATCGCACGTGCCGTGGCGCCCCGCCCCCGCATCCTCATCTTCGACGAGGCTACGAGCGCGCTCGATAACCTCACGCAAAAGAAGGTGTCGCAGGCGCTCGACGCGCTGGACTGCACGCGCATCGTCATCGCGCACAGGCTCTCAACGATAAAGAACTGCGACCGCATCCTGTACCTGGAAGGCGGCCGCATCGTGGAGGACGGCACTTACGACGAGCTCATCACGGCAGGTGGCCCGTTTGCCGAGCTCGTCGAGCGCCAACGCCTGGACGCATGAAACCAGGCGCGCCGAGCAGCTGCCTTTTTGTCATTATTTGGCACGAGCGCCAAGACAACGCCGCCCCGCTCCCGGCTAGAGGGAGCATTTAACGTTCGAATGCGGGCGCGAAACCCGCTCAAGGCGCATAGAAACGAAGGGGGCGCCCGGCTGTCCTAACGACATAGCAGACGTCATCTAGGGCGCTCCTTGAGCAAAATTATCGCCGACCCAACCGAGAAACATTTAGAAAATAGTCAAGATATATGAGACGAAACCGCGCGAATATCGTATCAAACATGAGGACCGTGGACGAACGGTTCGAGCGCAGTGGAGGATGCGCCCGAACCCGACCTGCAGAACGGGTCAGTCCACCCAAGGCGGAGCGCTCGAAAAAGCTTCGGGCCGGGAAGAAAGGAACTGCCATGTGCTTCAGACCAAGTGCCGTAGCAGCATCGAATGGAAACCAGATTCAACAGGGCACCTGCCCGACGTGCGGGATGCCCGTAGCGGCATCTGTCGGCATCGATTCGGGCACCTGCCCGTATTGCGGGAATCCGATTCTCGCCGAACCCTCGACCCCAAACGGTACGAGCGGCGACGCCAACGTGCGAATCCTGTAAAACGAAAGGGTCACAGTGAGTCACAGGAACGGGTGCAGATTGCATCAGCTGGAGCTTTTGCCCCACAGCGTGATTCGGTCTTCGGGGGCCAGATACATCGCATTGCCGTCGGCGGCGCCGTACGTGGCGTAGAACTCCTCGAGCATCTAGGCGCTTGCGTTCACCCGCAGGTTGGACGGCGCATGGGCGTCGGCGAGCAGCGAATCGGCGTAGGCCGGCGAGTAAACCGCGGCCCACGAGCGGGAGAAGTGCTCGAAGAACCGCTCGTAGTCGAGCCCCTCGATGCCGCCGGCGCGGGCGAGGGCGTGGTGGGAGGAACTGCTCGGCGTTCCGGTCGACGGGCTCAGGCGCAGCGGCGAGTGGAACTCGGCGCTCGCGCCCGTGAGCCTGATGGAGGCCTTCCCGGGGCTTCGCGCCGAAGAGGCGCGGGCGGTCTGCAACGACTGGCGGGCCGCCTACCACGAGCGCAGGGCCCACCCGGCGGCCCGCCCGGTTTGACCGGCTACATCAACTGCTGATCGCTAAGCAGGTTGTCCGCTTCAAACCGTCCCACCGTCATCGGGCGCGAGTGGCCCGATAAGAGCAGCGTGTCGCTGGGCAGGGGCAGCAGCTTGGACCGGATGCTTTCCAGCAGCCGCGCCTCGTCGCCAGTCGGGAATACGGTGAGGCCAGGGCCTCCTTCGTACACCGTGTCGCCGACGAGCGCGAAACGCCCCTGCTCGCAGTAGAACGCGCACGAGTCGTCGGTGTGCCCCGGGACGTGAAGCACCTCGAGCGCGATGTTTCCGCAGGAAAGCCCGATGGTCTCACCGTCTGCGACTTTCACGGTGTCGGGCACGATTATGCCGCGTCCGTGCCCGGCCGAGAGGTTGAGGCGGGTGTCAAGGAGGTACCGGTCGGCCAGCTCGTGGGCCATCACGGGTACCCCCAGCTCTTCTCGCAGCGGGTTCGCGGCGCCCGTATGGTCGAAATGGCCGTGCGTGAACAGGATGGCCTCGATGTCCCAGCCGTTCTCGCGTATCGCCGCCAGGAAGAGCCGCGGCTGCGCGCCCGGGTCGACCAGGAAGCCGCAGGCGGTCTCGCTGTCGATGACGAAGTACCCGTACGTGGCGAACACGCCGCGCGCGAGCAGGGGGTAAACCTGGACCGCCATCAGAACGAGCATCCTTCCGGGCCGCAGCTCGCGCCCTGGGCGATGCCGCCTGCGAGCGCCTCGTCGCGGGCTTTTGCCAGCACGCGGGCCATCTCCTCGGTCGGATAGCAGCCGGATATCGCGTACTTGCCGTCGACGACGAAGAACGGCACGGCATGCACGCCCATCGCGTAGGCCTCGCGTTCGTCGGCGCGCACCTCGTCCTCGTACTCGTCTGATGCCAGCACGCGCTCGACGTCTGCTTGCGGAAGCCCCGCATCGTTTGCCAGGCGGCGCAGCACGTCGCGGTCGGCCATCACCTCGTTCGCCACGAAATACGCTTCGTAGCACAGCTCTTCGAAGCGAGTGTTGCCCAGGCTGTGCGCCAGCTTGGTCAGCCGGTGCGCATCGAGCATGTTGGTGTTGAGCGTGGTGGCGTAGTTGAACTCGATGCCCTCGTCGCGGCCCATCCGGCTGATGCCCTCGATGCGCTCCGCAGCCTCCTCCTTGGAAAG
>CAMPAJ010000153.1 GCA_946631805.1 uncultured Eggerthellaceae bacterium | reverse complement strand
CAGCAAACCACCGATCCTACTGTGGCTTCGATTCTTATGAGCCTGGAATCGGTGTTTGCGGCCCTCGGCGGTTGGCTTGTGCTGTCCGAGGCGCTCTCGCCCATCGAGCTTGCGGGCTGCGCGCTTGTTTTCGCGGCCGTCATCTTGGCGCAAGTGCCCGACTTCATCGAGAACGCACGCCGCAAGCGGTTTGCCGATTAAGCTTTTGCCGCCTGCTCGATACAGAGTTCGACGAAGTCTGCATAGGCCTCGCTGAACGAGCCTTGCACGGGCGCCATACCTGCCGCTTCCATGGCTTTGCGCGTCAGTTCCGCGCAATGGAAATGGTTGTAGAGGCTCGGAGCCTGAAAGAGCAAGCGTAGATACAAATCCGACGCCTCATCTTCCGTGATGCTGCATTGCCGTGCCAGGAGGGCGGTTACGGGTTCGAGCATGTTTGCGAATTCGCGCTTGAACTGCGTAAGGCGCTCGAGCGTGACGTTCGACTCGATAATGGCGATGATGATTTCCTGATAACGGAGGAATTCCGCATGGCGATCGGTTGTTTCGGCCCAAACGCGCGCAAACTCGCGGGCGGGCAGGGGTGCGTTGGCAAGGTTGCGGGCGAGCTCTTCGAGCCATGCGCGGTTTTTTGCGGAGTGCAGGGCGAGGAAGATTTCCTCCTGCGTGGCGGCGTATTTGTAGAGGTTCGATCGCGACCAGCCGAGCTTTTGGGCAATCGTTCCCATCGTGATCTGATGGTACGGTTGCTGCTGAAATAGCTCGTCAGCAGCTTCCATGATAGCCGCCATGCGCTCTTGCTTTTGTTCGGGTGACCGCGCCCTTATGTAATCGCTCACTGCTCCTCCTTTGTATGCAATGTGAATTCTAGCAACAGGATTGCATTCGTGACAACATGTCGCTTATAATCTTCACTATATTAGCGACAATATGTCACATAAAACGAGGGCAGCGCCCTCGCGCCGGGCGGATGAAAGGAAGCAGTCATGGCGAATCTCATCGTGTATTACTCCCGCAAGGGCGAGAACTACTGGGCGGGCGATATCAAGTTCCTGGAAAAGGGCAATACTGAGCGCGTGGCCGAATTCGTGCAGGAAGCGGTCGGCGGCGACCTCTTCGAAATCGAGACCGTCGAGGAATACGACGCAAGCTACATGAAGTGCATCGAAGAGGCCAAGGCCGAGCTGCAGGCCGATGCCCGCCCCGAGATCAAGCGTTACCTCGAGGATGCTAATCTTTTAATCGATGACTACGACACCATCTTCTTGGGTTATCCCAACTGGTGGGGAACGTGTCCCATGTGCGTCTTCACGTTTTTGGAGCACTACGACCTGACCGGCAAGCGCATCATCCCGTTCTGCACGAACGAAGGCAGCGGCATGGGCGGCTCCGAGAAGCACCTGAAGAAGATTTGCACGGGCGCCACGATCGAGAAAGGGCTTTCGATTGCCGGCAACCAGGCCGCCCAAGCTCACGACAAGGTTGTTAACTGGGCTCGTACGTTCGCGTAGTGCGCACGTGGCGAATGGGCGCCCTGTTTTCCAAAAAAGAGCGTTTCAATCGGGCCCGCGGGAATCATTTTGGCGGTCAATGCGGGCCCATCGGCGCGGGTAGCGCGCGTCTCGGTTTTCGCTTGCGTTTAGTTGCCGTCCCCCGATTAGTATTGCGCTTACGTTAAGGTTGCTTGCAAACAGCGGGTTTGTGACGTAGCATGCAAATCACGATAGAGGTGCGGGCGCGAAGAATCCCAGAACAGTCGGCAGGCGCATACGCTGGGAGGAGGCAAGCTCGCCGAATCTGCCCGTCGGGCACGATGGACGGATGGGGCACGGGGGAATACCTCGCGCACTGTCTGCGGGATTCCGCAGGGGCGCTATCCGCTGACGTGCACGAATCAATGCAGCCGGCAGGACGAGCGTCCTGTCGGCTTTTTTGTGGATGCCCTGCGCTTTGCGTCGGGGCTCGGGCGACAGGTAGCTGTCAGGAAGAGGGTAATCATGGCTCAGCATAATCTGAAAGATCTCAAGGGTTCCATCGTGGCGCTCATCACGCCGTTCAAGGAGGACGGGGCCGTCGACTTCGACGCGATGGGGCAGCTCATCGACTTCCACATCCAGAACGGTACCGACGCGATTCTGGTGCTCGGCACTACTGGCGAAAGCTCCACGATGACGCACGAAGAGGACGACGAGGTATGCGAGTTCGCGGTCAAGCGGGTTGCGGGGCGTGTCCCGGTTATCGCGGGGAGCGGTTCGAACTGCACGCAGACCATGGTCGAGAAGAGCCTGCGCTACCAAGAGCTCGGCGCTGATGGCCTGCTCGTCATCACGCCGTATTACAACAAGGCGAACGAAGAGGGCATGTATCAGCACTTCAAGACCGTGCTCGATGCGGTCGACATCCCGTGTATCCTATACAACGTTCCCGGCCGTACCGGTTGCAGCATTTCCGAGGGCGTCATCGCACGCCTGGCCGGCCATCCCAACGCGCTTGGCATCAAGGAGGCGAGCGGTTCGATTGCATACGCCTCTCGGATCGCGCGCTATTTGAGCGACGACTTCTTCATGTTCTCGGGGAACGATGACATGGTCATACCGCTTATGTCCTTGGGTGCGCGCGGCGTTATCAGCGTGTGGGCCAATATCGCGCCCAAGACCGTTCACGACATGGTGTTCGATTGGCTCGAGGGGCGCCAGGAGGCTGCGTTGGCAACCCAGCTTAACAACCTCGACCTTATTGCGGCACTGTTCTGCGAGGTCAACCCCATCCCCGTCAAGGCCGCTGTCGAGCTGATGGGTGTCGTGCCTGCGCACTACCGCCTGCCGCTCGCGCCTATGGCGACTGCCAATCTCGAGCGCTTGAGGGGAGCCATGCAGGAGCGTGGCCTCATCGCGTAGCAACCTTTTTTGCGCTACAATGCTCCTTCAGCTTGAAAGGAGGTGAAGGGCATGTCCAGCAAAAAGAAGCGTCGCGCCAAGAAGGCGGCCGTTGCTAAAACCGGTCCCGTTTGGCGCCAAAGCGCCGAAGATGCAACTCTTTCGCGCATGCCGAAATACAACGCATACGCATGCGGCGTGGGCGTTCACGGCGACACGAAGTACAACCGAGCTCGTCAAAAGCAACAGTGGCGAAACGAGCTAATGCAGGAAGGGCCCCGCAATCGCGGGGTCCTTCCCGTTTTATGCTGAGTGGCGCTGTGACGGCCGCATTCTGCTGGTCTTACCCCGTATTTGTTATGTGGCAATCGGGCGCTACAGATAATTCGGCATGATAATAAGGAGGGTAATTACAGGCGGCAGTGCCATGGATAAGGAGGCTGGTTATGACCAAGTATGCTAGCAGGGAAGAATTTGAATCTACGGATGCCTTCGGCATCGGGGCACCTAATGACGCATATGCCCAATACTTCAAGGGCCAGTCGTATCTCAAAGCGCTGACCGAGCCCGGAGAATGTCCAGTGTTTTTAGCCAATGTGACATTCGAGCCGGGATGCCGCAACAACTGGCACATCCACCATGCGTCAAAGGGCGGCGGACAGCTGCTCGTGTGCACGGCTGGAGAGGGTTGGTACCAGGAAGAGGGCAAGGAGGCCGTGAGCTTGGTTCCCGGAACGGTCATTACCATCCCGGCAAACGTGAAGCACTGGCATGGCGCCAAGGCCGATAGCTGGTTTTCGCACATTGCCGTCGAGGTGCCTGGCGAGGACGCTTCGAACGAGTGGTGCGAACCCGTTTCCGATGACGAATACGCCCAATTAGGCTAATTGGTGCGGCCGGTCCTCTGCCGAACAGTAAGACCAAGCGCCCGTCATGCAGTTACGCGCATGGCGGGCGCTTGGCTTCGGTCTTCGGTTGGCCGTCCCGCTCAGAGGGTTTTCACCCAGCGGGTCACGATCTTCTGCGATGGAATGTCATAGAAGTTGCGGCCCTTTTTCCACGTTGTCTTCTTGGAAACGAGCGCTTTCGTCTTGAGGCGCGTAGGCAGATTGAATGCTTGCATTTGCTGCTTGAGCCGTTGCCGGAAGCAATGCGGCCATGACGGTCAAAGACCCGATTCCTGCCAGGAACGATCTTCTGCTGACGTTCCGATGGCTCATGGTGCCTCCTCTGTTTAATATGCATCCGAGTATAGTTCATCTATGAGCGAGTAAAGCATAGATGCGCACGATTGGGCGGGCAAGGATATCCACCCGTTCTGCACGCACGAGGGAAGTGGCATCTCTGGCACGGATTCGTCCATTCAGGAGGTTTGCGCGGGAGCGACCGTGGGCGAGGGCTTGTCGATGACGGGCTCGACCGCGCAGAACTCGCGCGATCAGGCCCAGGCGGCCGTTGAGGCGTGGCTCGCATAGGCAATCATGCATTTGAGTTGTGGGGTCTTTAAATGGCGCATCCAGTAAAACGTACATTCGGGCTGCGGATGCTCGTCGACGTGTTGCTTGCCTTTGACTTGGTAATCGTTATGGCGACCGCGCTCATCGAGGAAGCGCCTCACGAGTATTTGGGCATCGCGCTCGCCGTGCTGGCGATCGCGCATGTCGTGCTTAACCGCCGATGGTTTGCCTCCCTGGCAAAAGGTCGTTGGAACGCGGTGCGGGTTCTTCAGGCCCTGACGATATTCGGGCTGATTGTTTACCTGCTTGCCCGCATTCAATTCGCAGCAGCCGATCATTCCGCTCCCATTTTTGTGCGCTGCGGCCAATATGCGGCTATCGCCGCGCTCGTCGCCGGCGTTTTCCACTACGTGCGCGCTTTGCTCACGGCGTGAACAGGGGGGGCGTGAACAAACCTCCCCTGTTCACCAAGGAGGGGCCTATGTGCCAGACATGCATAAACTGCGGAAAGTGCCAGGGCGAGGTGCGCCCCATGCCGCCTGCGGGCACGTGCCCGATGTGCGGCGGCGCCAACGCAGCCGACGCGACGCGGTGCGCGGCATGCGGTGCAC